>SBFV01000046.1 GCA_006227775.1 Gammaproteobacteria bacterium
TCGGTGGAACCCCCCTCCTGGATGGAGACCTGGATCAGGGTCACGTCCAGGTTGCCGGCGATGCGCCGCTGGAAGGTGCGCAGGGGCATGAGGACCAGATCGTCCTGATCGTGCCCCATGCTGCTCTGCCCCTTGGTGGCCAGGAGACCGATGACCTGGCAGGACAGGGTCTTGAGGCGCAGGTTCTCCCCCACCGGGTCCAGATTGCCGAACAGCTCCCGCTGGACCGTGGCGCCAATCAGGCACACGGGCTTGCCAGCCCGCAGCTCGCCCTCGTTGAACAGGCGACCCGTGGCCAGGGGCCAGTTGCGCACGTCCAGGTAGCGGTTGTCGGTGCCGGTGACGGACGTCGCCCAACTGTTGTTGCCGGCGACGGCGGTGGCGGTCTGGTTGGCGGAGGGTGCCAGGACGCGGATGCCGGGGATCTGCCGCTGCAGGGCGACCGCGTCCTCCAGCTTGAAGGGCGGAACGCCGATGCCGGAGCCCGGGCCCATGCGCTGCCCCATGCGGATCATGAGCAGATTGGTGCCCATGGACTCGATCTGGGTGGCCACCGCCCGGGTGGCGCCTCCGCCCAGGGTGACCATGACGATGACCGCCGCGACGCCGATCACCACCCCGAGGATGGTGAGGATGGAGCGCAGGACATTGCGGCGGATCTCCCGCAGGGCGAGCAAAAAGGCGTTCCACAGCATCGGCGTTATTCCGTCACCCGGCCGTCGCGGAAGTGGATGACCCGGTGGGCGTAGGCGGCCATCTCCGGCTCGTGGGTGACCATGAGGATGGTGATGGCCTGGTCCCGGTTGAGCCCGGTGAGCAGGGCCATGATCTCGTGGCCCCGGGCGCTGTCCAGGTTGCCGGTGGGTTCGTCCGCCAGCAGCAGGCTGGGCTGGGTGACGATGGCGCGGGCGATGGCGACGCGCTGTTGCTGACCGCCCGAGAGCTCGCCGGGGGTATGGTCCTCCCAGCCGCCAAGACCCACCAGCCCCAGGGCGGCGCGGGCGTGGGCACGGCGCGCGGCGGCGGGGAAGTGGCGATAGATGAGCGGCAATTCCACGTTCTCCAGGGCGGAGGTGCGGTTGAGGAGGTTGAAGCCCTGGAAGACGAAGCCCAGGTAGGTGCGCCGCAGCCGGGCGCGCTGGTCGCGGCTGAGGGTCTCGACGGGGGTGCCCTTGAACAGGTAGGAGCCGCCGCTGGGGGTGTCCAGGCAGCCGAGGATGTTCATGGCGGTGGACTTGCCGGAGCCGCTGGGGCCCATGACGGCGACGAACTCCCCAGCGCGGATGCGCAGGTCCACGCCATCCAGGGCGCGCATGGCCGCCGCCCCCCGGCCGTAGACCTTGGTCACCTGGCGGAACTCCACCAGGATGGGGGCAGCCGGCGTTGGGGTTGGCCCGCTCGGGTCAGGTGGCTCCCTCTCAGGGCTCATCGTTGATCCCTTCGGGTCAACGGCCTCCGCCGGAGGCATGATGACCGGCGTTGCCGTGGCCGCCACATCCGCTGGCGAGGGCGTCACCCGTGCCTCCCAGGTCATGACTTGGCCTCGCCCCGCTCCATCTCCACCAGCACCTCGGTCCCCGGTTCCAGGGCGCCGGACAGGATCTCCGTCAGGTTGCCGTCGGTGGCGCCGGTCTCGACGGGGATCGCCTGGGGCTGGCCAGCGCGCAGCACCCAGACCCGGGCGACTTTGCCGGACTGGGGCTCCTTGGCGGTGGCGGTGCGGCTGGAGGGGGGGCGACGCGGCAGCAGCATCCCGACCAGGCCGCCATTGTCGGCCTTGCTGGCCTTGGTCGCGCTCGGTGGGCTGAAGCGCAGGGCGGTGTTGGGCACCAGGAGGGCGTCGTGAACCTCCCGGGCCAGGATCTCGGCGGTGGCGGTCATGCCCGGGCGCAGGGACAGGTCGTCGTTCTCCAGGGAGAGGAGGGCGGCGTAGGTCACCACCCCGTTGATGGTCTCCGGGGCGTAGCGGACCTGGGTGATGGTGGCGGGAAAGCGCCGGTTGGGGTAGGCGTCCACGGTGAACTCGGCATCGAGCCCCGCCGCCACCTGGCCCACGTCGGCCTCGTCCACGGCGACGTTGAGCTCCATCTGGGTCAGGTCCTCGGCCAGGGTGAAGAGCACCGGGGTCTGGAGGGATGCCGCCACCGTCTGCCCCGGCTCCACCTGGCGCTTGAGGACGGTGCCGTCGATGGGGGAGCGGATCTCGGACTTGATCAGGGTGCGGCTGTCGGCGTCAAGCTGGGCCTGGGATTGCTCGACCTTGGCCTTGGCTACCGCCAGGGCCGCCTCCGCCCGCCGGGCCGCGGCGGCGGCGGTATCCAGTTCCTCCTGGGAGGACATGCGCTTGGCGATCAGGTCCTTGACGCGGCGCAGCTTGCTGGCGGTCTCGGTGGCGGTGGCCTCCGCCTCCTTGACCCCCGCCAGGGCCAGGGCCAGGGCTGCCTCGGCCTGCCGCTTCTTCGCCAGGAAGGTGTCCGGGTCGAGGCGGGCCAGCACCTGCCCCTTGGTCACCCGGTCGTTGAAGTCCACCAGTACTTCGTCAATGGTGCCGGAGACCTCGGTCCCCACGTCCACCTGGGTCACCGGCTGCAACTGGCCGGTGGCGGTGACCTTGACGACAAGGTCGCCGCGCTCGACGGTAGCGGTCTTGAAACGCGGCCCCTCCGGCGTAGCCGGCGAGAGCCAGAACCGGGCGGCAACCCCCAGGGCCAGCAGCACCAGCACCGCCAGCAGGTAGCGGACCCAGCGCCGGCGGGGGCGATCTTCGAGATCGAGGACGCCACTGCTCCCGGTATCCGGCGCCTTGCCAGCGGGTGCCTGGACCGGATGTGCCTGTATCTCCGTGGCTGGGGACGATGCCGATTTCATCATTTCAATGCGCACCTGTGCGGTTGGCGATCCTGCCATCAGTCTAAGCCCAGGGGAGTCGCTCAGGGGGGGCGAAGGAGGGAAAGACCATGGATATCGCCACCGCGGGACTCTTGGCAATGCCCAACCATGGGGCAATGCCAGACGCTGACAAGATGAGGGAAGACCTATGCTGCCAGCCTACAACACTCGGCCCCCCAAGAAGTTCACCAACCTCAGCATTCACAGTTCACGCTGTACCAAGATCCCAACCCCCCCCACCAAGTCCCTTAGTCCCCCAGGGCCAACCGCTTGACCGCGCCAAAGTCGGTCTTGCCGCTGCCGAGCTTGGGGATGGCCTCGACCCGGCGCACCTCGGCGGGGATGCTGAGGGGGCTGGCCCCGGCGGCCAGCAGGGCGCGGCGCAGGCCATCCCCGTCGATGTCCGCCGCCACCAGCAGCAGGATGCGCTCCCCCTTCTGGGCGTCCGGCAGGTTGACCGCCGCCAGTTCCAGCTCCGGCTGGGCCAGGACCCGGCGGACCTGCTCCTCCACCGCCGTCAGGCTGATCATCTCGCCGCCGATCTTGGCGAAACGGGAGTAGCGATCGACGATGGTGAGGAAGCCGTCGGTGTCCAGGTGTCCCTTGTCCCCCGTCCGGTACCAGCGCTGGCCATCCAGTTCGACGATGACCGCCGCGGTCTTCTCCGGGTCGTTCAGGTACCCCTTCATGACCTGGACCCCGCCGATGAGGATGAGCCCATCCTCCCCCGGCGGCAGCGCGGCCAGGGTGCCCGGATCGACGATGCGGAAGCTGGTACCGGGCAGGGGCAGGCCGACGGTGCCCGGGCGGGAGGCGGTCTGGATCTTCCAGTTGTCCGTATCCAGGGTGTCGGGGACGTTGACGCTGGCTACCGGGGTGGTCTCGGTGGCGCCGTAGCCCTCGTAGACCGTCTTCTGGAACTTGAGGCTGAAGGCCTCGCGCACGTCCGGGGCCAGACGTTCGGCGCCGGCCACCACAAGGCGCAGGGGCGCCAGCATCAGGGGGTGGACCTTGCGGTTGCGCGTATAGAGCCGCAGGAAGGTGGAGGTCCCGAACAGCACCGTGGCCCGATAGCGGGCGATGGCCTTGGCGCTGCCCAGGGCATCGGTGGGGTCCGGGTGACAAACCAGGGGGATGCCCTCCACCAGGGGCAGGAGGGTGGTGACGGTGAGACCGAAGGCGTGGAAGGGGGGCAGATTGGCCAGCAGGATATCGTCCTCCTGGGTGTTGAGCACGTCCGTGATCTGCCGGATATTGGCCATGAGGTTGCGGTGGGTCAGTTCGATGCCCTTGGGGCTCCCCTCGCTGCCGCTGGAAAAGAGGATGACGGCCGTGTCCTCGGGCCGGGTCCGCCGGCCCCAGAGGGTGAACAGCAGCCGCGCCGGCAGCAGGCTGGCCAGGATCAGGGTCAGCAAGCCCTCAAATTTGCCGATTCCCGCGCGCAGTTCCTCCATGGCGTGGAGCTCGACCAGGGACTTGGCCCCGACGCTGGTGGGGGTGGCGCCGAGCATGGCGCGGACATCGATGCCCCGGGCCGTCAGCCGGGTGAGGAAGCGGTCCGCGGTGATGACATGGCGGATGCCGGCGCTGGCTATGGCGGCGCCCAGGGCCTCGGGGCTGGCGGTGTAATTGAGATTGACCACCCGCTTGCCGGCCAGCAGCCCCGCCAGGTTGGCGATGGCGCAGGCGCCGCTGGCGGGCAGGAGGATGCCCAGGGCCTCCTCCGGGGCCAGGCGCCGGATGCGGCGGGCGAAGAGCAGGACGGCGGTGAGGAGCTGGCGGTGGCTGAGCCGGGTCCCGGCGGACTCGATCAGGGCCACCCGCTTGAGGTGACGCTTGGCCTGACGCAGCCAGGCCAGGGGCAGGATGGGCAGGCCGCTGACATAGTCCTCCCAGGAACTGACCGACAGCTCGAAGACCGCTTGTTTGACCGTCTCGGCCCCGGCGCTCAGGGGCAGGGGCGCCCCGAAGGCCACCACCACCGCGCGCAGCCGGCCCTCCTCGCGACTCTGGCGGAGCCGGGCCGTGGCGTAGGAAAAGAGGCTACCCCAGAGACCACGCAGATAGAAGGGGACGATGACCGCCTCCCGGTCCGCGGCCACCTGGCGCGCCGAGAGCTCGAAGCCGCGTTTGAACTCGGCGAGTTGGCCGTTCTTGCTGATGGTGCCCTCGGGGAAGACGCAGACCACCTGACCCTCCTCCAGCAGTCGCGCCAGGAGGGCGATGGCATGGCGGCTGCTGCCGCGGGAGATGGGCACCACCTGGAAGAAGTCCAGGAACCATTTGAGGTACCAGCGGGCGTAGATCTCCCGTTCCATGACGAACCGCACCGGCCGCGGGCAGGCCATCTGCACCAGGGCCCAGTCCAGCCAACTGATGTGGTTGCCCAGGAGCATGACCCCGCCGGTGGCCGGCAGGTGGTCCAGGCCGATGACCTTGAGGCGGAAGCGGGTCGCCACCAGCCGGTGGATGAGAAATCGCACCAGGGACTGGGGCAACTGATAGAGGGTGTAGGCCGCCCCGACCAGGGCGATCAGGGCCAGGCCCAGGATCAGGGTCTGGTCCCCCACCTTTAGGGCGGCGGCGGCGATGGTGATGCCGAGGAAGGCCAGCATCCACAGGTTCTGGATGAAGTTGTTGGCCGCCAGCACCCGCCCCAGGGCCTGCTCGCCGGCGTTGAACTGGATCAGGGCGTTGAGGGGCACCAGGACGAAGCCCCCCAGGACGCCGATCAGGAGAAAATTAAAACCGTGCGCCCAGGTCGACCCCAGCCCGGGCACCAGGAAGAGGGCGATGGCGATACCCACCGCCCCCAAGGGGATGAGGGCGGTCTCGATGTAATGGCGCGACACCCGACCGGCGATGAGGGAGCCGAGGATGATGCCCAGACCCGAGCTGGCGAGGATGCCCTGGATCACCACCGTGTTGGTCTCCCCCAGGCTGTCCTTGGCGAAGGCCGGAAAGACCGCCAGAATCACCTGGGAGATGGACCAGAAGACGGACA
>SBFV01000400.1 GCA_006227775.1 Gammaproteobacteria bacterium
CGTAGCGCGGCGTGGAGGTGAACTCGGGATGGAACTGGCAGGCGATGAACCAGGGATGGTCCGGGATCTCCACCATTTCCACCAGCCGACCGTCCAGGGACCAGCCGGAAAAACGCAGCCCCGCGTCCTGGAGAGGGGGCAAATAACGGCTGTTGAACTCGTAGCGGTGGCGATGGCGCTCCCGGATCTGGGGCTGACCATAAACGGCCCGCGCCAGGCTGCCCGGCTCCAGGCGGCAATTCTGGCCACCCAGGCGCATGGTTCCCCCCAGGTCGACGTCCTGATCCCGCCGCTCGACCTGGCCGCTCTCCGTCAACCACTCCGTGATCAGGGCGATGACCGGGTGCGGGGTCCTGGGGTTGAACTCGGTGCTATGGGCGCCCTCCAGCCCCGCCATGTCCCGGGCGTATTCGATCACCGCCACCTGCATGCCGAGGCAGATGCCCAGGTAAGGGATGCGGTTCTCCCGAGCATAGCGCACCGCCTGGACCTTGCCCTCGATGCCACGCTCGCCGAAACCGCCGGGGACCAGGATGGCGTCGACGCCCAGCAGGCAGTCGGTGCCCTCCCGCTGAACCCGTTCGGAATCCACGTAGCGCACCCTGACCCGGGTACGGGTCTGTACCCCGGCGTGGGCCAAGGCCTCGGAGAGGGACTTGTAGGCCTCGGTCAGGTCCATGTATTTGCCGACCATGCCCACCGTCACCTCGCCGGTGGGCTTGTCGAAGCCCTCCAGGACCCGTTGCCACTCGCTGAGGTCCGCCGGGGGGGTCTGCAAGCGGAATTGGGCCACCACCAGATCATCCAGGCCCTGGGCGTGCAGCAGCATGGGGATGCGGTAGATGTTGTCCGCGTCCACCGCCGAGATGACCGCATCCTCGGGCACGTTGGTGAAGAGGGCGATCTTGCGCCGCTCGGCCTTGGGAATGTCCTGTTCGGCCCGGCAGACGAGGACGTCAGGCTGGATGCCAATGGACCTCAGTTCCTTGACCGAGTGCTGGGTGGGCTTGGTCTTGATCTCGCCGGAGGTCTTGATGTAGGGCACCAGGGTCAGGTGCATGAAGAGGGCGTTCTCGCGCCCCTCCTCCACCCGCATCTGGCGGATGGCCTCCAGAAAGGGCAGGGATTCGATGTCGCCCACGGTGCCGCCGATCTCCACCATGGCGATGTCGGCGGCGTCCGCGCCCCGGCGGATGCTGGCCTTGATCTCGTCGGTAATGTGGGGGATGACCTGAACCGTCCCCCCCAGATAGTCGCCCCGCCGTTCCTTGCGGATGACGCTCTCGTAGATCTGACCGGTGGTGAAGTTGTTGTCCCGCCCCATGCGGGTGCGCAGGAAGCGCTCGTAATGGCCCAGGTCCAAGTCGGTCTCGGCGCCGTCGTCGGTGACGTAAACCTCGCCATGCTGGAAGGGGCTCATGGTCCCGGGATCGACGTTGATGTAGGGGTCCAGCTTGATCATGGTGACCCGCAACCCGCGCGCTTCCAACAGGGCCGCCAGGGAAGCCGAGGCAATACCCTTGCCAAGCGAGGAAACAACGCCGCCCGTGATGAAGATGTATTTGATCATGCGGAAGAGGGAAGGAGAGGGCCGGGGCTGGAAGAGGACGGGGGTCCCGCTAAACCCGGGCAGGCTATCAAAATAGCCGCCTTCCCTCAACGCGGAGGATGACTCTCGGGCAAGCCATCGCCCTCCGGGAAAACCTTAGTGTGATTTACTTGATCCTGATCAAGCGAATCTGCAAAATGCCCCTTATGAACACCCCAGCCTTCCCCGCCTTGGCAGACAGTAAGGTCATCTCCTTTGAGTCGATACGGGTTGCGTGCCGCAATTGCACCCTGTCGACCCTCTGTCTGCCGCTGGGCCTGACTCCCGAGGACGTGGAACGGCTGGACAGCATCGTGCGGCGCAACCGCCCTCTCCACCGGGGTGACTATCTTTTCCAGAGCGGTGAACGCTTCCGCTCCCTCTACGTCGTCAAGACCGGCTCCGTAAAAACCTTCGCCCAGAGCACCGAGGGGGGGGAGCAGGTTTTGGGTTTCCACCTGCCCGGGGAGATCATCGGCCTGGACGCCATCGACAAGGATGCTCATGTCTGCTCGGCCAGGGTCCTCGAAACCTCCGCGGTCTGCGAACTCCCCTTCAGCCGTCTCGAGGAACTGAGCGTCACCATTCCCTCCCTCCAGCACCAGATGTATCGGCTCCTGAGCAAGGAGATCGCCCACGAAACCGAAATGCTGCTGCTGCTGGGCAAGAAAAGCGCCGAGGACCGCCTCGCCACCTTTTTGCTGAGCCTATCCCAGCGCTTCCGCAAGCGCGGCCTGAGCCCCACGGACTTTTATCTCAGCATGTCCCGCCACGAGATTGGCAACTACCTTGGTCTGGCGGTGGAAACCGTCAGCCGGCTCTTCACCCGCTTCCATGACGAGGGCCTGCTCAAGGTGGATCGCAAACACATCCAGCTCACCGACCTCGAAGCCCTCGAAGCCATGGTGAGCCATTCTCCCGTGGAAGAGTACCGACGCCGACTGCCCTGAGCGCGGCAACCAGCGCGCCGCGGCGCCAGAGTCACCCGGGGCTGGAATCACCCGGCCACCCTTCTCGGCCCCCTGCTCCCAAGGCGCGCCGTTCCCCCGGGAACCTACCCCGCCCAACCAACCAGGGCCAGGCTGGGTCAGCCCCCCGTCAGCCGTTCAGGAGGATTCCTCGTCGGGTAAAGAATCCGATTCGGCAAGCCTGACGGTACCATCTTCCGCCACCGCCAGATCCTGGAACAGGACCTTGGTGATGCGGTGCTTGTCCATCTCCAGCACCTGCAGGCGGGCGCCATCCAGGGCGATTTCGTCCCCGATCCGGGGGACACGGCCCAAGAGGTGATAGACCAGCCCGCCCAGGGTGACGAAATCCCCCGTGGGGAAAGGGAAGTCGACCAATGTTTCCAGGTCCTGGGTGCGGATGCTGGCGTCGATGGCGTACTGACTGCCGGTCAGTTTCTTGATATAGCGATGCTTGTGCTTGCTGAACTCGTCGGCATAGTCGCCGACGATCTCCTCCAGGATGTCCTCCAGGGTGATCATGCCGGCGGTGCCGCCATATTCGTCGATGACCACCGCCAACTGGTGCCCGGTGCGCTTGAAGTCCTTGAGCAGTTCGTTGAGGGCGAGGGAATCCGGGACGATGTGGAGGGGAAGCATGATCTCCCCGATGGGCTTCTGCTTGATGGCGGCCACGTCCTCGGCATCCGCGACGGTCTTGAGGAGCTCCTTGATAGCGATCATCCCCACCATGTCGTCCAGGGTACCGTCATAGACCGGGTAGCGGGCGTGCCGGCCCGCCTTGAACATCTCCAGGGCATCCGCCACCGTCTGGTCTTTGCTGATGGCCGTGATGTCCGTACGCGGCACCATGGCGCTGCGAACCTGCTGTTCGTCCAGGTCGAACACGCCCCGGATCATCTGGGTCTCCTCCGGATTGAGGACGCCGTCGTGCTCGCTGGCCGTCAGAATGGTGCGGATCTCCTCCTCCGTGATGGCGAAGTGACCCGCGCCGCCCTTGGAGAGGTCACGCTGACCGAAGACCCACAGCAGCCCCTCCGATGACTTGTTCATGACCCAGATCAGGGGCCGCAGGCTGGCGTAGAGGAAATTCATGATCCCCGCCACCGCCAGACTGAGGCTCTCGGCCTTGTGGAAGGCCAGGACCTTGGGGGCCAATTCACCCCCGACCACATGCAGGAAGGAGATGACGACGAAGCCAAAGACATAGGCCCCCGTATGGGCGACATCCACCAGGGCATGATCGCCGCCCAAGGCCACGGCCAGGGCCTCGAACACGGGATCGATCAGGTGCTCCATGGTGGTGATGCCGATGGCGCCCAAAGCCAGGGAGACCAGCGTGATGCCGATCTGGGTTACCGAGTAGAAACGCTCCGGCTCCTTGTGCAGCAACTGCACCGTATGCGCGGCTTTGTTGCCAGTATCCGCCAACTGCTTGATGCGGCTGCGGCGGGCCGAGGTCAGGGCGATCTCGGAGCCCACGAAAAAGGCGTTGCCCATCACCAGCAGGATGACGGCGATCAGGCTGAATAGCAGGTGAGATTCCATATAGTTGTTGTGTGCTCAAAGGTTAGCGGCGTGGGCCGGAACAGGCTATCTCGACGGAGGGAAGATAGGCCATCGCTGGTGGGCACCCCTGCCCTTCCCCCGCCTGACGCGGGATAGCCTAAGTCATCCTGACGGAATGAGCCGGATTATGGCGCGGAGGTGACGGGCACCCCCCGGGCCACACCTAAGCTTTCGCTCATCGGTAGGGGAAATAAGTGATGCGGAGCACCGGATAGAGTCGAACGTCGAGGAAAAACCCGGTAACTTCACGCCACGGGGTAAAAAATTAACATGAAAGCCTTCCCGTGTAACGGAATCGCCGCACAGGAAGGGCACGGGGCCGACAAAAAGGTCAGTCGCCCCGCGCCGGATAGGCGCGTATCGATCCGCGCCTGGAGGGAAACCGCCGCCAGCCGCCAGGGGCGGGGATACCCCGCCCCCGCCAGTCGCCTAGAAGATACTGGCGTTCAGCCACATGTGGCAGAGGATGCTGGCCGCGTAGCCCAGGGCCACCGCCCAGGTCCACTTGAGATGGCTGGCGAAGGTATACATACCCTTCGACTGCCCCATCAGGGCCACGCCCGCGGCGGAACCGATGGAAAGCATGCTACCCCCCACGCCCGCCGTCAGGGTCACCAGCAGCCACTGGCCCTGGGACATGTCGGGCATCATGTTCAGCACGGCGAACATCACCGGGATATTGTCGACGATGGCGGAGAGGATACCGATGAGGACGTTGGCGGTGGTGGGCCCCAGGTCGACGTAGATGAACTCCGAGATGAGGGCCAGATAGCCGATGAAGCCCAGGCCGCCCACGCACAGCACCACGCCATAGAAGAACATGAGGGTATCCCACTCGGACCTGGCCAGTTTGCGGTAGATGTCGAAGGGCATGGCGTCCTCGATGGCCTCGTCCCGCATGACGGTCCTTTCACCGGTCTTCTTGAGGAAATAGGCAAAGATCTTGAGGTAGGCCAGACCGGTCATCATGCCCAGAACCGGGGGCAGGTGGAGGAAATTGTGGAAGCTGACGGCGGTGGCGATGGTCAGCAGGAAGAGGAGCATGATGCGCTTGGAACCCCGGCGCATTTGTACCTTTTCCCCGATGGCCGGCGGCACCACGTCCGGGATCCCGAAGTGCATGATGGCCGCGGGCACCACGAAATTGACCAGGGAGGGGAAGAAGAGCAGGAAGAAGGTCTGGAAATCGACGATACCCTTCTGCCAGACCATCAGGGTGGTGATGTCGCCGAAGGGGCTGAAGGCGCCACCGGCGTTGGCGGCCACCACGATATTGATGAAACTCAGGGCGACGAAGCGGGGGCTGTCGGCACCCACCGCCAGTACCACGGCCCCCATCAGCAGGGCCGTAGTCAGGTTGTCCGCCACCGGGGAAATGAAGAAGGCCAGGATGCCGGTCAACCAGAACAGTTTGCGGTATCCGAAGCCGCGACTCACCAGCCAGGAGCGCAGGGCCTCGAAGACATTCCGCTCATCCAAGGTGTTGACGTAGGTCATGGCCGCCATGAGGAAGAGAAAGAGCTCGGCGTATTCCAGGATGTTGTGGCGCACCGCCGCCTCGGCGGCATGGGGCAGGCCGTTCTGGACATAGACGATGGCGATCAGCACCCAGATGGCGCCGGCGGCCAGCATGACGGGCTTGGATTTACGCAGGTGGGTGAACTCCTCCACCATCACGAAGGCGTAGGCGACGACGAAGATCAGGATGGACAGGAAGCCCACCCAGTGCCCGGTCAGATCGATGCGTTCGGTGGTTTCGGCCGCGGCGGCGAACCCCGGCGCAAGGAAGGCCGCGGCCGGCAGGAAGAGGCGCGTCAGCGCTTGACCCGTCATGTCGTTTCTCCAGAGATGGTTATCGAAAATGGCCGCTTTTTCCGTCTACCCGTCCTGCTGTGATCCGGAAAGGTGACGAGCCCCTCGATCTGCTCAGGGGCGGCATGGCAGCATGGCGGGGGTAGATTTTATGCTGGGATACGGATCAGGATATTGTTACAGCGCAATTACAGCGCAATTATCCGGTGGAAACGGGGGGCCAGGTTCCCGCGAAATCACTGATTGTTCGTGTAGAATGGAGACCTCGAACTTTCCGAGGCAACCTGGAGGCCATCCCCTCCCACGCCGATGCAAGAGCTCCCGACCCTCGTCGTCCCGCTCCTCCTCTCCGACATCTCCTCCGATACGGAATCCGCCCTGACCTCCCGCTTCCTGGTCCCTGCCAGGGCAATTCATCGCCGTCGCCGCCCTGAGGCCCCCCATCGCCCGGCGCCCTCAGCGCCGCTTCTCCTCTAGCTACGCCAGGTTTTATTGTTACGCTTCCCTGGCGAAGCGGATGCCGCTCCCCCCATCAACGGCTGGCCGACCCCTCGCCTGGCCGTTCATTCACCCACTCCACGAGGTAACATTCCAATGCCGCAGACCGCGAATGGTCACCGGTTTTCCTTAGGCATCCCCCTGTTCAACGTCCTGGCCAATTACCAGCTCAAGTGGCTGCGTGGCGACATCGTGGCGGGCATTACCGCCTGCGTCGTCATGATCCCCTCGGTCATCGCCTACGCCGAACTGGTGCACATGCCACCCATCACCGGTATCTACGCGGCACTCGCTGCCTCCATCGGCTACGCCCTCTTCGCCTCGTCGCGCCATGTCATCGCCGGTCCCGACGCCGCCATCGGCCTGCTGGCGGGCACCGCCATCCTGCCCCTGGCGGCGGGGGACCCCAGCCGCATCCCCGCCCTGGCCGCCACCCTGGGCATCCTTTCCGGCATCATTCTCATCCTGGCCGCCCGGCTGAAGGTGGGGGTCATCGCCGACTTCCTCTCCCGCCCGGTACTTATTGGTTACCTCAACGGCGCCTCCCTTATCCTCGCCGCCACCCAGCTCGGCAAGCTCTTCGACGTCCACACCGACGGCGAGAACTTTTTCCCCCTGCTCTGGCAGGTGATCACCCAATTGCCCCAGGCGCATGTCCCGACCTTCCTCTTCGGCTTCGCCATGATCCTGACGCTCATCCTGCTCAACAGGCACCTGCCGCGGGTGCCCAGTGCCCTGGCGGTCTCGGCCATCGGTATCCTCGCCACCCAGTTCATGGGCCTGGAGGCCATGGGCATCAAGCTGGTGGGGGAGGTACCCTCCGGTATCCCGGAATTGGTCATACCGACCTTCCATTTCGCGGACATCAGCGCCCTGGCCCCGGCCGCGGTGGCCATCGCCTTCCTCGCCTTCTCCGACGGCATCCTGCTCGCCCAGACCTTCGCCAACAAGAACCGCTACGAGATCATCCCCAACTCGGAGCTGAATGCCTTGGGCATGGCCAATATCGGCGCCGGGATGCTGCAGGGTTTCCCGGTTTCCGCCAGCCAGTCCCGCACCTCCATCGTCGACTCCACCGGCGGCAAGACCCAGGTAGCCCAACTGATCGCGGCGGGGGGCCTGCTGCTGTCCCTCTTCTTCCTTACCGAGTTGATCGGCATGCTGCCCAAGGTCTCCCTGGGCGCCATCCTCATCGTCACCGGCATCGGCATGCTGGAGATCGCCGCCCTACGCGATCTGTTCCGCATGGACCGCTTCGAGTTCTTCATCTCCCTGGCGGTGACCAGCGCCATCCTCATTGCCGGCGTGGTCCCCGGCATCATCTTCGGCCTGCTCATCTCCCTGGTCGGCGTCATCGTGGAATTCGCCCGTCCCAAGGACGCCATCCTGCGCCGGGTCCGTCCCGGGGGCAAGTTTCAGGACCTGGGTGCCATCCGCCCCGGTACCAAGCTCGCCAAATCCCTCTCGACCCTGCCAGAGGGCATCGTCAGCCCCGACGGCCTACCCGCCCCTGGCGAGACGGTACCCGGCCTGCTTATCTACCGCCTTTATGGCCCCCTGATCTTCGCCAACTCCCGCTTCGTCATGGAACGGCTGGAGAACCTGGTGGCGGAGACCGAGCCGCCGATCAAATGGGTGATCATCGACGCCCAGGCCATCACGGACATGGACATCACCGCGGCCCAGCGCTTCGCCGACCTCCACCGCCAGTTCGAGGAATCGGGCATCGATGTCAAGATCGCCGACGCCACCCGGCCCTTCATGGAACAACTGGAAAAGGTCGGGCTGTCCGCCGCCATCGGCACCCAGGAGTTCTACGTCTCGGTCAAGAAGGCGGTCGAGGCCTACGAGCAGCTCCTGTATCCCCTGCTTAAGATCCGCCTGGTGGTTCAGCAGGGGGACGAGGAACCCTGCGAGGTCATCTTCCAGCGCAAGGGCAGCAATATGTCAGCTACCTGCTCCTGCCAGCACGAGGACGTCAATACCCTCTGCTACCATCGCCTCACCCTGCTGCATGGTGACCTGGGGAACATGAGCCTGGTGGATGGCGACGAGGAGGACGTGGCCAAAATCCCGCAAATGCTGGCCGGAACCGACGTCGAGGAGGCCCTCAAGGCCCTGGAGGCCGCCGAGGAGATGATGCAGGAGGCGAACCAGGATTACCGCGAGGCCAAGACGCTGATGATCGATGCCATGAAGGACTGATGCGGGGAAATCCCCCTTTCAGCCGCCGTAACACAGAGACATCTTCTTTACGCTACGCTGTATACCCGTAATCATTCATCCTCCTCTCCCCGGCCCTCCCCCACCAGGGGGAGTCCTAGGGAAACGGCCGCTTATCCCCCCAGACGCCACCCGATCCGGAAAAGCAGAAAATTGACTTACCCGGTCTGTAATCCATGGAAATTTTCATTCTGGTCACCCTGATCCTGCTCAATGGCATCTTCGCCATGTCCGAAATCGCCCTCGTCACGGCCCGCAAGGTCCGCTTGCAGAAACGGGTGGACGAGGGGGACAAGGGGGCGCTGGCCGCTCTCCAGTTGGGCGAAGATCCGACGATTTTTCTATCCACCGTCCAGATCGGCATCACGGCTATCGGCGTCCTCAGCGGCATCGTCGGTGAATTGGCCCTGGCGGAGCCCCTGGCCGCCTGGCTAGAGGCCTTGGGCCTTCCCCCCGATTACAGCTTTCTCGGCGCCACGGCCCTGGTGGTGGTGCTGATCACCTACTTTGCCATCGTCGTCGGTGAGCTGGTCCCCAAACGCATCGGGCAGACCCACCCGGAGACCCTGGCGCGGCTGGTGGCTCGCCCCATCGATCGGCTGGCCAGGCTGTCCAAACCCTTCGTGCTGCTGTTGACCTTTTCGACCCGGTTGGTGCTGCGGTTACTCGGGGTCAAGGAAGGGACCGCCAGTCCGATGACCGAGGAGGAGATCCATGCCGTGCTGGCGGAGGGAACCAGCGCCGGGGTGATCGAACGCCAGGAGCACGCCATGGTCCGCAACCTGTTCCGGCTGGATGATCGTCAGCTCAGCACCCTCATGGTCCCCCGGAGCGATGTCGTGGTCCTGGACCTGGAGGAGTCCTTCGCGACCAACCTGGCCCGGGTGGAGACCTCGGACTTCGCCTACTTCCCCGTGGTGCGCGGCGACTGGAGCGAGCTGGTGGGGATACTCAAGGCCCGCCAGTGGCTGTTCAATGCCTTGCATGGGGAACAGCGGGATCTGGAAAACCAAACCCTCGCGGAACCGCTCTTCGTGCCGGAGACCATCACCGGCATGGATCTGCTGGACAAGTTCCGCCAATCCGAGATGCGCATGGCCTGCGTCGTGGACGAGTATGGGGAGGTCATGGGTATCGTGACCCTGCAGGACCTGATCGAGGCCATCACCGGCGAGCTCAGCCCCTCCGATCCGGAGTCTTCCTGGGCCGTGCAACGGGAGGATGGCAGTTGGCTGCTGGATGGCCACATACCCGTACCGGAACTCAAGGATTATCTGGGTCTGCAGCGCGTGCCTGACGAAGATCGCGGGCGCTACCACACTCTGAGCGGCATGATGATGCTGCTGACCGGTCGCCTGCCGGCGGTGGCCGACGTCGTCACCTGGGAGGGGTGGCGCCTGGAGATCGTCGATCTCGACGGGCGGACCATCGACAAGGTGATGGCGTCGCGCATCACCCCGGAGGAGGCGGAAAACGACGCCCCGGTTCAGACTGGGTAGGCACCGGCCGGTCCGACTCGACACCCCTCCCCCGCCCCCCCGGATGAGCGTGAACAACGCCGGGAGGGTCGGGAGGATCCCGCGCTAAAGGGCCTCCTCCCAGCTCAGGGAAAGACGCATGGCGCAATGGATCAGCCCCACCAGGGAGTAGGTCTGGGGATAATTCCCCCACAGCTCGCCGGTCTCCGGCTGGATATCTTCGGAGAGCAGCCCCAGGGCGTTGCGCCTCTCCAGCAGGATGGAGAAGAGGCGCCGCGCCTCCTCCCGCCGGCCCAGGGCGGCGAGGGCCTCGATGTACCAGAAGGTGCAGATGGTGAAGGCGGTCTCGGGCCGGCCGAAGTCATCCTCCACGCTGTAACGCAGCAACAGGCCACCGCGCATCAACTGAGAGCCAATGGCATCCACGGTGGCGGCGAAGCGCGGGTCGTCCGCCGTCAGAAAATCCAGGTCGCACAGCAGTAGCAGACTCGCGTCCAGATGGTCCCCCCCGAAGGTGGCGACGAAACACCCCAGCTCCGGGTTCCAGGCCCGGCGACTGATTTCCTCGTGCAGACGGTCCGCCTCCCGCCGCCATTGACCGGCACGTTCCGCCAACCCCAGCCGGGTGGCGATGCGCGCCAGCCGGTCGCAGCCCGCCCAGCAGATGACGGCGGAAAAGGTGTGGACGGCGGGCTTGTTGCGCAATTCCCAGGGGCCAGCGTCTGGTTGGTCGAAGACGGCCACCGCCAGCCGCCCCAATTCCTCCAGACGTTCGAACAGGACCTGGTCCCCGGCCAGGGGCAGACGGCGGTCGAAAAAGGCGTGGGTGGCGGCGAGGATGACGCTGCCGTAGACGTCGTTCTGTACCTGAAGGTAGGCCTGATTGCCGACCCGTACCGGCCCCATGCCCCGGTAGCCCGCCAGGGCGGGGGCGACGCGCTCCTGGAGATCGCCCCGGCGGGTGATGCCGTAGCAGGGGCGCAGGCGACGGTTGTCGCTATCGCCGACGATGTCGGCGATGTAGCCCAGATACTCCTCCATGGAGCGGGTGGCCCCCAGACGGTTGAGGGCGGTGACGACGAAATAGGCGTCCCGCAACCAGCAGAAGCGGTAATCCCAGTTCCGCTCGGTCCCCGGGGCCTCGGGGATCGAGGTGGTGAGGGCGGCGACGATGGCCCCGGTCTCCTCGAAACTGCACAGCTTGAGGGTGATGGCGGCGCGGATGACCTCATCCTGCCATTCGAACGGAATGGACAGGGACCGCACCCAGCCATGCCAGTGGTCCAGGGTCCGTTCCAGGAAAGAGCGGGCGGTCTCGGCGATGCCCGCGGTCAGACTCTCTTCGGCGCCAAGGATGAAATGCAGGGGTCGGTCGAGAAAGAAGGGGGTCTCCTCCACCACGTAGGCCAGGGGGGCGTCGGTGGTCAGGCGCACCGCGCCGGAGTGGCTGGCGTAGCGGATGTGATTGGAGCCCAGACTGAGCTGGGGCCGCTCCTCGCCATAGGCGAAGCGCGGACGTACCCGCAGGATGAGTCGTGGCAGGCCCTTGACGGGGGTGATGCGTCTCACCAGCGTAGGTGGGCGGAAGATGCGGTCGTACTGATGGAAGCGTGGCGCAAAGTCGATGACCTCGGCCTGATTGCCTTCTTCGTCCTCGATCAGGGTGGCCAGCACGGCGGAGTTCAGTTGGTACCGCTGACGGCTCGACCCCAGGCCACAGGCGGGCTCCACGGCGAAGTAACCGCCGTTGTCCGCCTCCTGGGGCCGATAGGGCTGGGTGCCGCCGAGCAGGGCGCAGAACAGAGGATCCCCATCCAGCCGGGGAAAGCAGCACCACAGAATGGTGGCCCGCGCGTCCACGAGGGCCGCCAGGGTACCGTTGCCGATGACGCCGAGTTCCAGGTTGACCCGCTGATCCGCTGTCGTCATGTCTGACCTCCGCTGCTGGAGTGAAACCAAGATAGGCCCGCCAGTTGCACCAGCCAGTCCCGCAGCCCGGCGGGCGTCGCCAGGCGGAACCGCGCCCGGGTACCGTCGCCCGGACCGACGCGGATGGAGACCCCCCCCAGTTCATTGACGACAGCGAAACCGTCCTCGTCCGTCAGGTCGTCGCCGGCGAAGACCGGGGTGCGGCCGGCGTAGGGGGGGTGGGCCAGGAAACGCCGGATCGCGGCCCCCTTGCTGGCCTGGGCGGGCAGGATCTCCACCACCTCCTTACCGGCCTGGAGACGGTAGTCGGGACCCAGGGACGCCAGGGCCTCTTCCCCCAAGCGCCGGGTCAGGGCCGCCAGCTCCGGGGCCTGACGATAGTGGATGGCGAAGCCCCGGGGTTTGGGTTCGAGCCAGATGCCAGCGAGACGCCGCGCCTCCTCCCTCAGCCTTGCCGCGACCTCCGCCAGGGAGATGCCGCCCGCCGAGGGGATTTCGCCCCGCTGGCCGCCCAGCCGCCACTCGGCGCCGTGGGTGCCGACGGCGTCCAGCTCCGGCGGGAAGAGGTGGTCGATCCCGGCCAGGGGCCGGCCGCTCACCAGGGCCAGGGCGCCGCCCAGTGCCTGGGCCATTACCCGCAAACGCTGGGGCAGTTCCGGCGGCACCACCACCAGTTCCGGGCGCGGCGCCAGATCCAGCAAGGTGCCGTCGATGTCCAGAAACAGAGCCAGGTCTCCCCCCGCCTTCAGGCTGGCCATGAGGGCGGAGGGCGGAGACCGCCGGGTAGTCGGGGAGCCTTGGTCGGCCGCGTCCAGGCCCGGGGGCGCGAGGGGGGCCGGCGCCGCCCGGATCGACCCATCGCCCCTCATCGCCCCACCTCCCGGCGCCATCCCAGGCCGAACGGCCGGGCCACCTCCTCGATCCGCGTCTGGATACGCGCCCGCTTGCGCAGCCGCGAGGCCGTCAGCAGCATGCGCGCCGCCCAGAAATAGACATTGTGTTCGCTCACCAGGGAGCGCATCAGGCGCATCCGCTCCCGGCGCTGCTCCGGCGGCAGGCGCAGACCGCGATGGATGGCCTCCGCCATGGCCCGGCTGTCATAGGGGTTGACGATGAGGGCCTCCAGCAGCTCGCGGGAGACGCCAGCGAAGGCGCTGAGCACCAGGACGCCATCCTCGTCGTCCCGCGCGGCGACGAATTCCTTGGCCACCAGGTTCATGCCGTCGTGCAGGCTGGAGACCAGGCAGAGATCGGCGGCGCGAAAGAGGGTGAAGACTTCCGCCGGCTCATGATGACGCGGCACCAGCAGGATGGGTCGCCAGTCATCCCGCGCGAAACGCCGGTTGATGGCTTCGGCCATGGCCTTGGCCTCCTCCTGGGTATGGCGATAGCTGGCCAGACTACTCCGGCTGGGCGCGGCGATCTGCAACAGGGTCAGGCGACCCAGCCATTCCGGGTGACGTTCGAGCAGCGTCTCGATGGCCCGAAAGCGGTCGGCGATACCTTTGGTGTAATCGAAGCGCTCCACCCCCACCGCCAGGAGGGCGTCCGGGGCCAGGCCATGAGCCGCCCGCACCTGGGCGCGGCACTCGGCCACGCTCGGCTGGCCAGCGAGCGCCGTGGGGGGCCAGGCGATGGAGATGGGATAGGGTTTGACCAGGGTGACCTGCCCACCGGTGGTGGCGGTGCTGTGTTCCCGGTCGATCCGGCACTCCAGGAAGCGGTCCACCGAGTCGAGGAAATTCAGACAGTGAAACTGGGTATGAAAGCCCAGAATGGTGCTCCCCAGCAGACCGCGGAGGATCTCCTCCCGCCAGGGACAGATGCCAAAGACCTCCGGGTTGGGCCAGGGGATGTGCCAGAAGGTGATGATGGTCGCCGCCGGCAGGCGCTCCCGCACCAGGCGCGGCAGCAGGGCGAAGTGGTAGTCCTGGACCAGTATCACGGGATCGGGGGACTGGGCCTCGGCCACCACCGCCTCGGCGAACTTGCGATTGACCGCCACGTACTGGTACCAGTCCTCGGCGCGAAAGGTGGGGCGGACGAAGACGATGTGGCACAGGGGCCAAAGCCCCTCGTTGGCCAGACCATAGTAATAACCCTCCTGCTCCACCTCGGAGAGCCAGACGCGGCGCAGCTCATAGCTGGGCGCCTCCGGCGGCACCCGGACATGATCCCGGCGATCGACCATGTCCGCGTCCGCGTCGCCACTGCCGTGGGCGATCCAGGTCCCCCCGCAGGCGCGCAGGACGGGCTCCAGGGCGGTCACCAGTCCGCTGGCCGGGTGCTGCACATGAATCCGGCCATCTTCCCCCCGGACGTGGATATAGGGCTCGCGGTTGGAGACGACGATCACCTGGGCCTCCGGCAACTCCGACCGCAGCAGGTGACGCAGGCTCTCCGGCGTCCAGTCCACCCGGATGGCGTCCGCCAGACCCCGGGGCAACTCCAGCTCCCGCAGGGCGTCGCGGGCCTCCCGGACCAGGGCGGCGATTTCCGGGTCGGAGGCAGGGTCCGGTATCGCCCCCGATCCCGCGGAGGCCAGGCTCTGGCGCACCTGCCGCACCCAACCCTTGAGGGTCAGCCGGGCGACGACGGCCGTGAGGGCCGCCACCAGCACCCCGAGCAGCCCCAGGAAGATCATCAGGTAACGTTCCAGATCGGCGCTACGCCGCTCGATGAAGCTCAGGTCATGGAGGATGAGCAAGCGCCCCAGGTCCCTGCCCTCCTCCGCTAGCGAAAAGCTGGCGATCAACAGGTTATCGTCCCCCAGATACTCGATGTCGTAGCGGGGTGCCGGGGGGGCGGCGGAAGGCGCGAGTGGGGGGGGCACCGGGGGGCAGCCGAGGGCCAGGGGCCAGTTCGGGGTATGGTTCAACAGCCGGCCGTCCGGGGCGCAAAGGCCCACCGCCAGGAGACGCTCGTCCCGGGTGATCCGCTCGAACAGGGTATCCAGGCGCAGCCCAAGGGGGTCCTCCTTGGCCAGCCGGATCACGGCATCCTGCACGGAATAGAACACGAGTTGGGAACGCAACTCCACGTCCTTGCGCAGCCAACGGCCAATGAGGTCACCCAGCAAGGGGCTCGTCGCCCAGGCCAGGAGCGCCAGCACCAGGCCAAGGGGGAGCAGAAATCGCCATGCCAATCGCATCAGTCGGTTCTCCGTGGTACACCTGAAACATTTCGGTTTTCGTTCAGGCCAGCGCGGGAGGATCGGGTGACGTCTGGCGGGGGTGTCGACCGCCTGGATGTGGTCGTCAAGCCTACAAGGACGTATT
>SBFV01000456.1 GCA_006227775.1 Gammaproteobacteria bacterium
TGGCGGTTCAGTACCGGCGGCACCCTCCACCGCGCTGGGCGCGCCATCGACCTTGCCTTTCTGGTTGAAGAAACGGAAGAAGTCGGAGTCGGGCTGGATCACCAGCATGTCGCCCCCCTGCCCAAAGGAGGAGCGATAGGCGTTGAGGCTGCGATAAAAGGCGTAGAACTCAGGGTCCTGGTTGAAGGCTGTGGCGTAGATCTCAGCGGCCTTGGCGTCACCCTCGCCGCGGGCCTCCTCCGCCAGCTTGTAGGCATCTGCCAGGATCACCGTGCGTTGGCGATCGGAGTCGGCACGGATACGCTCAGCGGCCTCGGAGCCCTTGGCGCGCAGGTCCCGGGCGACGCGCTCTCGCTCGGCCCGCATGCGCTCATACACGGATTCGCTGACTTCCGGGGGCAGGTCGATCTTCTTAACCCGCACATCCACCACCTCGATACCCAGCTCGGCGGCCTGACGATCGACGGCCTTGGTCAGTTCCTCCATCAGCTCATACCGGTCCTCCGAGACCACTTCCTGGATGGTCCGGCGGCCAAATTCATCCCGCAGCCCGGTATTGATCCGCTCCGAGAGCAGGCGCGCGGTCCGGCCACTATCACCACCGGTGGAGCGGAAGAACTGGCCGGGATTCGTAATCCGCCACTTGGCGTAGGAGTCCACGATCACGTCCTTCTTTTCCACCGTCAGGAAGCGCTGGGGACGGGACTCCAGGGTCTGGAGGCGGCCATCGAACTTCTTGACGTTGTTGATAATAGGGATCATGAAGTGCAGGCCCGGCTTGTAGTCGCTGTCGACGATCTCGCCCAGGCGCAACCTGATGGCCACCTCCCACTGGTTGACGATGAAGGCCGAGGCATAGAGGATCACCGCCAGGACAGCCAGTCCGAAGAGGGCGAAGAACTTGATCGGGGCATTCATCAACGTTCCCTCCGCTCGCGGGTCGTGTCTCGGGAATCCTTCTTCGGGGCCTGACCGAGATCATTGGCGGGGGCCGCCGGGGTCGGGGTCGGCGCCCGGCCTTGCTCGGCCGCGGGTTTTTTGGCCATCAACTGATCAAGGGGCAGGTACAGAAGGCTGTTGGCGCCCTCCTGGACGTCCAGCAGGACCTTGTTGGTCTCGCCAAGCACCTTTTCCATGGTCTCCAGATAGAGACGCTCGCGGGTGACCTCCGGGGCCTTGGCGTACTCGCCAAGAACGGACAGGAAGCGGGCGGATTCACCTTCGGCGCTGGCAATCACCCGATCCCGATAGGCTTTGGCGTCGGCCTCCATGCGGGCGGCCTCGCCTCGGGCCTGGGGCACGATCTCGTTGGCGTAGGCCTCGGCCTTGTTTTCCAGCCGTTCCTTGTCCTCGCGGGCCTTGATGGCATCGTCGAAGGCGTCCTTGACCTGTTCCGGTGGCTTGGCGGGCTGCATGTTGACCGAGGTGACTTCAAGTCCAGTCTTGTACTGGTTCATCAGGTTCTGCACCCGGTCCTTGATGCTGACGGCGATGGCGCCGCGGCCCTCGGTGAGGATGAAGTCAAGCTTGCTGGCGCCGATGGTCTTACGCACCTCGGTCTCAGTGGCGTCGCGCAGGGTCTTTTCCGGGCTCTGGTCCTGGAAGAGATAGTCCGCGGCGTCCTGGATGCGGGACTGCACTGTCAACTCGAGTTCGACGATGTTTTCGTCCTGGGTCAGCATGGCGGCTTTGTGGGTAAAGGACGAAATCTCGTCGACATTGACCTTGACCACATCCTCGATGGGATAGGGGATACGCCAGTGGGGACCCGGCTCCGTCATGTAGGCATAGGCACCGAAGCGCAGCACAACCCCCCGCTCCGCGGGCTGAATGATATAGATGCCCGACAGGAGCCAGACCGCCAGCAGGATACCCCCCAGGATGGCGAGGGTTTTACCCGTAAGGCCTCCGCCGGGCAGACTGGGGAAACCGCCCCCCCGGCCACCACCGGGGCCACCGCCCTGATCGTCGGGCTCCTGGCCGGATGGCCGTTTTTTGCCGCCAAAGAGACCACCCAGACTCTCCTGGAGCTTGCGCACCACCTCATCGAGGTCCGGCGGACCCTGCTGGTCGCCGCCACTCTTGCCGCTCCAGGGGTCCTTGTTTCCGCTACCACCGGGCTCATTCCAGGCCATAGTCACTCCAAAGCCATGCTGGTGACCCTTGGATCGGTAGGTCCTCGGGTCGTTGTCGTTGGATCGTCGAACGCCGCAGCATTGTAAATAAGGATCAAGCGCTTCGGCAAACCCGCCCATCTGGCGCCAGGATAGTCTTCCCAGCCATTGGAATGCGGCCACCGGCAAGCCTCTTCCTCGCATCAATGTGGGCATGAGACAACTTCACCGCCGGAACTTTCATCGCCAGGACTTCTAGTGCCAGAACTTTGATCAAGGGGTGCCGCGACGCCGCGATCATGGCGATGAGGTCGGGGCCGTTGCCGCTTCTTCCAAGACCATCCAGGGTGTCTCCTCCGGGAATGGGGCGGAAATTCCGCCAGCGGCCACTGGCGTCGGCGGCTCTTGCGGACCCATGTCCGACGCTGGCACGCCCAGGCGTTTGGCCAGGTCGGGTGCGCGGCTCAGCAAACGCTCCAGGTCGGCGGGGGCCACTCGTACCTCCAGGTCCCAGCCGCCCTGATCCGTATGTCTGTCCGTCAGGACTTGGGCGTGGGTGAAGAACCAGGCCCTCAGCCTACCCTCGGCGGGACTCAGATGAACCCGGCGGTGGAGCCACTCCGCGCCGACGTGTTCGCTGATCGCCTCCAGTAGAAGGTCGAGACCAGAACCGGTGGCCGCGCTGAGCCAGACTCGCCGCACCCGTCCCGCGGCATCGCGCTCGACCCGGGGCTCGGCGTCAGCCAGCAGATCGATCTTGTTGAAGACCTGCAACTGGGGAGTCTCGCCGGCGCCGATCTCACCCAGGACCTCCTCGACATCGGCGATGCAGCCATCTCGCCGTGCCCCGGCGGCATCAATGACATGCAGTAGGAGGTCGGCCACCCGTGTCTCCTCCAGGGTGGAGCGGAAAGCCGCCACCAGTTCATGGGGGAGGTCGCTCACGAAGCCCACCGTATCGGCCAGGATCACCGCCTGCCCACCTGGCAGCTCCAGACGACGTAGGGTCGGGTCCAGGGTGGCGAACAACTGATCGGCCTGATAGACCCCAGCCTGGGTCAGGGCATTGAACAGGGTCGACTTGCCGGCATTCGTGTAGCCCACCAAGGACAGGGTCGGCAATTCAGCCTTGTCGCGCGCCCGCCGACCCTGG
This sequence comes from Gammaproteobacteria bacterium, assembly GCA_006227775.1. Taxonomy (GTDB): domain Bacteria; phylum Pseudomonadota; class Gammaproteobacteria; order Chromatiales; family Chromatiaceae; genus M0108. The sequence continues at coordinate 3,268 of SBFV01000456.1, forward strand.
GCGCGCTGGCCGACGATACGCTCCAGCCGCTTGTTCAAAGTGGCGATGCGCTTGCCGAGCAGGCGGCGGTCCGTCTCGAGCTGGGTCTCGCCGGGACCCCGCAGACCGATGCCGCCTTTCTGACGTTCCAGGTGAGTCCAGCCCCGGACCAGCCGGGTGGAGAGATGGCTGAGCTGGGCCAGCTCGACCTGGAGCTTGCCTTCGAAGGAGCGGGCCCGCTGGGCGAAGATGTCGAGAATGAGGCCCGCCCGATCCAGGACCCGGCACTGGAGGTGGCGCTCCAGGTTACGTTCCTGGGCCGGGGACAGGGCATGAGCGAAGATCACCAGTTCGGCCTGGCCCACCTCCACCAGCAGCTTGAGTTCATCCGCCTTGCCGGAGCCGATGAAGAGCCGAGGGTCCGGCTTGGCGCGGGCACCGCCTAGTTCGCCGACGATCTCGGCGCCGGCGGCCAGGGCGAGGAGGCGGAATTCCTCCCGTTCTTCCGGCTCAGCGGACCGGCCCAGGTCCAGATGGACGAGGACCGCTCTCTCCCCGACGGGGGGGCGATCAAACATGACGTCGCGGGAGCAGGGGCGGAAGGCAAACGCCAGACCGCGAGAGACGAGGCCCGTCGGACATCTCGGCGGACCGCAGGCGGGGCATGGGGGAGGCTGGCATCACCGCCGGACGATCAGACGTTGCCTGGCTCGGGGAGATCATCCAGGTTGGGCGCGGAGAGACGGACGTTCCGCGCCGGCACGACCGTGGAAATGGCATGCTTATAAATCATCTGACTGACGTTGTTCTTGAGCAGCACCACGAATTGATCGAAGGATTCGATCTGACCCTGCAACTTGATGCCGTTGACCAGAAAGATAGAGACGGGGATGCGCTCCTTCCTGAGGGCGTTGAGAAAGGGGTCTTGGAGGTTTTGCCCTTTGGACATGGAGAAGGCTCCTGATTCTTGTAATCGTTGCATGATTGAGTCGGTTATGGCGGGTGGAAAAAGAGGACCCCGCTACGGATAAAAGGAGACACGGAATTCTACCCGTGGTTCACCCTCGGAGTGAGCGGCGGATGAGCAGAGAGACCCGCTCCGTGGGAGCCTCGTCATCGAACAGGACCAGACAATCCGGCTCGGCGCGCAACCAGGTCATTTGCCGTTTGGCCAGTTGCCGAGTGGCAATGATCCCCCGTTCGACGGCATCAGTATAGCTTGAGGCACCCAATAAGTAATTCAACATTTGCCGATAGCCCACGCTCCGCAGGGCTGGCAGGTCCGGGGTCAAATCACCTCGAGCCCAGAGGTCACGCACTTCCCGCTCGAAGCCCTGCTCCAGCATGGTCATGAACCGTCGTTGAATGCGGTCGCGCAATACCGCCCGATCCCGTGGGATCAGGGCCAGTTTGAGTGAGCGGAAGGGGAATTTCCACGTTCCGGCATCCGGCCTCCGCTGCAATTCGCTCAGGGGGCGTCCAGCCAGTTCGAAGACCTCTAGGGCGCGCTGAATCCGCTGGGGGTCGTTGGGGTGAATACGGGCGGCGGCGATGGGGTCCACCCGCGCCAAACGCCGGTGCAGTTCGGCCCAACCTGTCACCGCCGCCTCGGCCTCCAGCCGGGTCCGGATCTCCGGGTCAGCCGCCGGCAGGAGTGAGAGCCCCTGGGTCAGGGCGCGGAAATAGAGCCCGGTCCCGCCTACCAGCAAGGGTATCCGTCCCTGGGCGTGGATGCTGGCCATCTCCCGGAGGGCGTCGTCTCGGAAGCGTGCCGCGGAATAGGTCTCGGTGGGGTCGAGGATGTCGATGAGGCGGTGAGGCGCCACCGCCAGGACATCGGGTCCCGGTTTGGCGGAGCCGATGTCCAGGCCACGGTAGACCTGGGTCGAATCCACGCTGACGATGTCGCAGGGAAAACGGCTGACCAGCTTCAACGCCAGGTCCGTCTTGCCCGAGGCGGTGGGTCCCATCAGCAGAATGGCGACTGCACGCTGGGGCATGGTGTGTCGGTGATCCTCAGCGCCCACGAGCGAAGAGACGGTCAAGGTCCGCCAGGGACAGGCGCACCCAGGTCGGGCGACCATGGTTACATTGGTCGGCCCTTTCGGTGTCTTCCATATCCCGCAACAGGGCGTTCATCTCCTCCAGGGTCAGGCGGCGGTTGGCCCGCACCGAACGATGGCAGGCCAGCGTCGCCAACACCTCGTTCACCCGCGACTGGAGCAGGTCACTGCTTCCATGGACCGCAAAGTCCGCCAGCAGATCCCGCAGCAACCGAGCGGGATCGGCATCCTGGAGCAGGACCGGGATCTCCCGCACCGCCAGGGTGGCGGCCCCAATCCGGTCGACGACCAGGCCAAAGCGCCGGAAGTGATCCCCGTTGACCTCCGCCAGATCGGCTTCCCGCTCGCTGACGTTCACCGTCACGGGCACCAGCAGTGGCTGGCGGCGCAGGCAAGGCCCGGCTGCCATTCCCTTCGCCACGCCGGCCGAGGCTCCGCCAGCCGCGGCCCCTTCAGGCCCATCATCACCCGACTCATCACCAACCTGGTCTTGCATCGGCCTCAAGGTGTGGCGCCTGGCCTCCACACTCGCTTCCCAGGACCTTTTGAGTCGTTCGTAGCTGA
>SBFV01000237.1 GCA_006227775.1 Gammaproteobacteria bacterium
GTCCGACCACCTCCATCACCGCGGTCTTCATCTGCTCGTAGCGCTCCTCTCCCGAAAGCGTCTGGATCAGGTCGAGGAGCGGCGCGTCGAGATCGGCGCCCGCCGCCCCGGAACGGTGGAGATCGCCACTGGCCTGGCGGCGGGGGAACGGGTCATCACCCATGGCACCGACAAGGTCCGGCCCGGTCAGGTGGTCCGGGTCCTGGCCGTGGATGATGGCAGCAAATCCCTCAAGGAAATGCTGGAAGCCAGCCCATGATCCTCTCCGACGTCGCCGTTAAGCGCCCGGTCCTGGCGGCGGTCATTTCCCTGCTGCTCATCGCCTTCGGTCTGCTGGCCTTCGACCGCCTGCCTCTGCGCGAATACCCGGACATCGACCCGCCGGTGGTCTCGGTGGAGACCCGCTACCCCGGCGCCGCCGCCAACGTGGTGGAGACGCGCATCACCCGCCTCATCGAGGACCAGGTGGCGGGGCTGGAGGGTATCGATACCATCGAGTCCCTGAGCGAGGACGGGCGCTCCAACATCACCATCAAGTTCGACGTCGGCCGCGACATCGATGCCGCCGCCAACGATGTCCGCGACCGGGTGGCCCGGGTCAGCGACGACCTGCCGGACGAGGCGGAGCCGCCGGAGATCCAGAAAGTGGACGCCAACGAGGACGTCATCCTCTGGTTCAACCTGGCCAGTGACCGTCTCACCATCCCGGAGATCAGCGACTTCGCCCGCCGCTACCTGGTGGACCGCTTCTCGGTCATCGACGGCGTGGCGCGGGTACGGGTGGGCGGCCGCCAGACCTTCGCCATGCGCGTCTGGCTCGACCGCCAGGCCCTGGCGGCCCGCGGCCTGACGGTGGCCGATGTGGAGGCGGCCCTGCGCGCCGAGAACCTGGAACTGCCGGCGGGAGGGGTGGAATCCCGCCAGCGCCAGTTCAGCGTGCGCACCGAACGCGCCTTCACTACCGCCGAGGACTTCGCCCGGCTGACCCTGGCCCGGGGCGAGGACGGCTACCTGGTGCGCCTGGGCGACGTGGCGCGGGTGGAGCTGGGCACGGACGAGGACCGCCTCTCCTTCCGCGGCAATGGCCAGCCCATGGTGGGCATCGGCATCGTCAAGCAGTCAACCGCCAACACCCTGGCGGTGGCGGAGGCGGCCAAGGCGGAGGCGGCGCGCCTCAATGCCACTCTGCCGGAGGGCATGAAACTTCACCGGAGCTATGACTCCTCGGTGTTCGTGCGCGGCGCCGTGCATGAGGTCTACAAGACCCTGGGCCTGGCCATCGTGCTGGTGGTGCTGGTGATCTTCCTCTTCCTCGGTAACGGCCGCGCTACCCTGGTGCCAGCGGTGGTGGTGCCCGTGTCCCTCATCGCCACCTTCATCGCCCTCTGGGCCCTGGGCTTCTCCATCAATATCCTCACCCTGCTGGCCCTGGTCCTGGCCATCGGCCTGGTGGTGGACGACGCCATCGTCGTTCTGGAGAACATCCACCGGCGCATGGTGGAGTACGGCGAGACCCGGCTGGTGGCGGCCTACCGCGGCACCCGCCAGGTAGGCTTCGCCGTCCTGGCCACCTCCATCGTGCTGGTGGCGGTCTTCGTCCCCATCGCCTTCCTGGAGGGGGACCTGGGGCGGCTCTTCTCCGAGTTCGCCCTGACCATGGCCGCCGCCGTCGCCTTCTCCACCCTGGTGGCCCTGACCCTGTCGCCCATGCTGGCCTCCAAGGTGCTGCCGGACCGCCACGTCCCGGCACGCCTGAGCCGGGCCCTGGACGGTCTGTTCCTGCGGGTGCGAGGCGGCTACGGGCGCCTGTTGGGCTGGCTGCTGCGCCACGCCTGGGTGGTCGCCCTGCTGCTGGTCGCCACCCTGGGCGGGGCGGCCTGGCTGCTGCGGGAACTGCCGCGGGAGTACACCCCCAAGGAAGACCGCGGCAGCTTTTTCGTCCAGGTGAGCGGCCCCGAGGGGGCCTCCTACGCCTACATGAAGGAATACCTGGACGAGATCGAGCGCCGCCTGATGCCCTACATCGACAGCGGCGAGGCCAACCGCCTGCTGGTGCGCACCCCCCGCGGTTTCGAGGGCACCCAGACCTTCAACACCGGCATCGCCATCCTGACGCTGAGCGACTTCGGCCAGCGTCGTTCCGCCTGGGTCATCATGGACGAGGTGCGCGCCAGTCTCGCCGACCTGCCCGGCGTGCGGGCCGTGCCCATCATGCGCCAGGGCTTCGGCGCCCGCATCCAGAAGCCGGTGCAGTTCGTCATCGGCGGCGGCACCTACGAGGAACTGGCCCAGTGGCGGGACCTGCTGCTGGAGAAGATCGCGGCGGACAACCCGGGCTTGGCCAACCTGGACTGGGACTACAAGGAGACCAAGCCCCAGTTGCGGGTCACCATCGACCAGGCGCGGGCGGCGGACCTGGGTGTCACCGCCGCTACCATCGGCCGCACCCTGGAGACCATGCTCGGTTCCCGCCAGGTCACCAGTATCATCCGCGACGGGGAGGAGTACGACGTCATCCTGGAAGGGGAGCGCGACCGCCAGCGCACCCCGGCGGCCCTGGACCATATCCAGGTGCGCTCGGAGCGCAGCGGCGAACTGATCCCCCTGGCCAACCTGATCGCGGTGACCGAATGGGCGGATTCCCGCACCCTCAACCGCTACAACCGGCTTCGCGCCATCACGATCGAGGCCAATCTGGAGGACAGGCTACCCCTGGGGGCGGCCCTGGACTATCTGGAGGGGCTGGTGCGGGAGCACCTGCCGGAGGGGGCGCGGGTGGACTACAAGGGCCAGTCCCGCGACTTTCGCACCGGCACCACGGGCGTCCTCTTCGTCTTTCTACTCGGTCTGGTAGTGGTCTATCTGGTGCTGGCCGCCCAGTTCGAGAGCTGGGTCCACCCCTTGGTGATCATGCTCACCGTGCCCCTGGCCATGGCCGGCGCCCTGCTCGCCCTCTGGCTCAGCGGCCAGAGCCTCAACCTCTACAGCCAGATCGGGCTCATCATGCTGGTGGGCCTGGCGGCCAAGAACGGCATCCTCATCGTCGAGTTCGCCAACCAGTTGCGCGACCAGGGCCGCGACTTCGATACCGCCCTGCGCGAGGCCGCGGAGGTCCGCCTGCGGCCCATCGTCATGACCGGCGTCACCACCGCCGCCGGCGCCCTGCCGCTGCTGCTCAGCACCGGCGCCGGCTACGAGACCCGCCAGGTCATCGGCACCGTCATCCTCGCCGGGGTCCTGGCCGCCACCCTCTTCACCCTCTTCGTGGTGCCGGTGGCCTACCAGGTCCTGGCCCGCCGCACCGGCTCCCCCGGCGCCGTCGCCCGGCGCCTGGCGGCGGAGGAGGCGGCCAGGCCGGAGTGAGTCACGGGACCCCGCTTGCTGTATCCCGGTCGGGGTGATGGAAATCGCCGGGCACCGGGCCAAGCCTCAGGGGCCTGGGCGAAACAGCCCGGGATGCCTGCAATCCCATCGGCATCCGCGCCAGGGAATGGATAAGGGTTGTTCGCTCCAGCTAAGTGCTTGTGCGGAAGGGTGTTATCTCGGTCCCTCAGTGCTCCGCCTCCTTCAGGTCCGCCGCGGTATCCCGCTCCAGGTCGGCGGTGAGGTAGTCCAGGGTCAGAGGCAGGCCCAGCTCCAGGCGGGCGATGTGTTGGAGGCTGATCCGGATGTGACGCGGCCGGCATTCCAGCAGGTGGCCGCCGTGGCGCTTGTCGGCGGTGAGGAAGTGGAGGTGGTAGCCGGGAACGGCGACGGACTGCATAAAGTTGGGCGTCCAGAAGCCGACCATGCTGCCCTCGATGGCGGTGAACTCGAACTCGGGCTGCTCCCGCGCCACCTCCACCAGGGGACGGTAGGAATCCTGGCGGGGGACGGAGCGGGTGCGGACATAGTCGAAGCGCCCGTCCAGGCGCAGGGCGTAGAGCATGTTCTTGGACGGCAGCAGGCGGTCGAAGAGGGCCAGCAGCCCCGGATAGTCCAGGGGCTGGTCGATCTCCTCCACGCTGTAGGGGCGGAAGAAGGTCACGCAGGCGAAGGGGGTGCGGGTCTCGTCCGGGACCTCGTAGGCATTGCCGTCGGAGCGGAGCTGGTAAACCTGGCTGTCCATGACCACCATCTCGCCGTCCAGGTCGTTGAAGGTGCCGAGGCCAAAATCACCCCGGGCCAGGATGTCGGCGATGGTGGTGTCCTGACGGTAGAGGCCCTCCACCAGGGCGTTTACCGGCGCCGTGACATAGAGTAGGGCGTTGCGGGCATTCATGAGGGCATGGCCTACCGCATGGCTTCCAAGGCTTGGTCGCGGGTGTCGACCACCTCCAGCAGGCCGAGGATGCCGCTGATCTCCAGGACCTCACGGATGGGCGGGCTGACCTGGCAGAGGATCAGGCGACCCTCGTCCTTGCCGATCTGCTTGGCGGCTAAGAGCAGGACACGCAGCCCGGCGCTGGAGAGGAAGTCCAGGGCGACGAAATCCAGCACCAGATGGGAGCAGCTTGCCAGGCGCTGCATGAGTTGTTTCTCGAAGACGGGGGCGGTGGTGCTGTCCAGACGCCCTTGAGGAGCAACGACGAGCACCTTGCCATGATGGGATTCGTGCAGTTCCATTTGGTTACTCCGGAATGGCTTGATCGGATGAAGGTTCCGCGGGGGGGGCTGGGCTGGCGGCGTGATGGGAGCGATGTTGTCAGCGCCGGTTCAGGGGCAAGTATAGACGTCACCCCACCCCCAGCCTGAGCGGCTGGGCCAAACCCGCAACTCTTTGGTGTACCAGAAAATGAGAAAGAGACCAGCCATGGGTGATCGCACAGCCACGGGGTCTTGCATCTTCAAGGGGGTGGCGCGCCCCCGGGTGAAGGTGGGCCAAAGTCTGCTAGAGGGGGCGGCGTCTCAGGGTTGGATATGAATGGGCGTTCCGTCCTGGACGGCTTGCCAGATTTCGTCCATTTCGTGATTTTTGACGGCGATACAGCCATTGGTCCAGTCGAGGCGGTCGTATTCGGACTGCACGGTCGCTGATTTGATGTAGTTCGGCCGCCCGTGGATCATGATCATGCCACCCGGTTGGTAACCGGCCTCTTGGGCGCGGAAGCGATCCTCGGCGTTGGGGTAGGAGACGTGGATCGATTTGTAGAACTGGCTGCGCTGGTTACGCCAGTCCAGCACGTATTTCCCTTCCGGGGTACGCTGGTCCCCCTCCCGGAATTTATGACCGATCGGGTCCTTGCCCAGGGCCACCCGGTACTCCCGCATCACCTTGCCATCCTTCATCAGCCGGAGTTTACGATCCGACTTGTCGACGACGACCTCATCGGCGGAGGGCAGTTTGGAATGGGTGGTGTCCTTCGTGGACGAGCAGCCCCCCAGCCAAGTGGCCAGGCAAAGACCGACGCAAAGAAAAACGCCCACCTTGAGGCGATTCCTGGCAAAGGAGAAGGAAGGAGTCGTGATCAGTGGAGTCATGCCTTTTTCCAACCCAGCGGATAGCAACAGGGCTCAAAGTAAACGATGGGACGCCACGCCCGTCAAGTGGTTACATCTGATTTGCAACCCCGATTCTTCCTGAGCCTGGCTGAAAAGCGAGATGCCGCGGGAATGAGCCCCGCGGTGCCGTCAGCCGCGGGATGAGCCCCCTGGTTGCCGTCAGCCGAGGAGAGGCCGTCAGAGGTAGCGGGTGGAGGAATCCTGGTCAAAAGTGGGCGGCTGGACCTGGGGCACCAGGATCTCGCCGACGGGAGGACGGGCCTCCTCGGCCGCAAGACGATCCTGTTCACTCATGACCATGGTGGACGACACACTGCCGAGGGTGAGGGTGATGGCGGTTAGAACGCTGAACATGGGTCTTCCTCCTGGAAACATCTGTTGTG
>SBFV01000358.1 GCA_006227775.1 Gammaproteobacteria bacterium
AGCTATCTGTCCGGGTTTTTCGCCAACCAGCACGAGCTGAATCCGGAAGATTATCTGCTGCTCGACTATTACCTGGAATGTAGCGGCGATCCCCGCCTGGCGGCCGCCCACTTCTGCAGCGAGCAATCCACGGCCCAATGGCGCCGCCAGGGGTTTGAGGAGGACTTGCGTCCCCGTTTCGCGGCCAAGGTCATCGCGCTCGACGTCGAGGCCCTTCTACCCCACTTCAGCTATGCCGTGGAATGCCAAACCACGGGTCCCATCCATGCCTGCCGGGTACGCATCGCCCATCCCCACGGTAATTTCGGCCCCCGGCTGCCCAATCTGCTCAGCGCGATCTGCGGGGAAGGAACCTTTTTCTCCCCGGGTATCCCCCTCGTCAAGCTGCTGGACATCCGCTTTCCGGAGTCCTATCTGGCCCAGTTCGAAGGTCCGCGTTTTGGGGTCGGCGGTCTGCGTGAGCGCCTGGGAATTTATGATCGTCCCTTCTTTTTCGGCGTCATCAAGCCGAATCTTGGCCTGCCGCCGGAGGCCTTCGCCGAGGCGGGCTTCCAGGGCTGGCTGGGAGGGCTGGATATCGCCAAGGATGACGAGATGCTGGCGGATGTGGACTGGTGCCCCCTGGAACGGCGTGCCGCGCTCCTCGGCGCGGCCAGGCGGCGGGCCGAGTCGCTGACGGGGCAGGCCAAGGTCTATCTGGCCAATATCACCGATGAGGTGGAGCGCCTGCGCGACCTGCATGACCTGGCGGTGGACCAGGGTGCCAATGCCGTCCTTCTGAACGCCCTGCCGGTGGGTCTCAGCGCCGTGCGCATGCTGCGCCGACATGCCCGGGTCCCCCTGATCGCCCATTTCCCCCTGACCGCCGCCCTGAGTCGCTTGCCTCACTTCGGCATACACTCGCGGGTGATGACCCTGTTGCAGCGACTGGCGGGATTCGATGCCATCATCATGCCCGGCTTCGGCAACCGCATGATGACCGCCGAGGCGGAGGTCCTGGCCAACGTCCGCGCCTGCCTGGAGCCGATGGGGCCCATCCGGCCCTGCCTGCCGGTGCCCGGCGGCAGCGACTGGGCCGGCACCCTGGAGGCGGTCCATCGACGCATCGGGAGTCCGGATTTTGGCTTCGTGCCCGGCCGCGGCGTCTTCGCCCACCCCATGGGCCCGGCGGCCGGGGCCCGGAGCATCCGCCAGGCCTGGGAGGGGATCGAACGGGGGCTGTCCCTGACCCACCAGGCAGACCGGCATCCCGAACTGGCGGCGGCCATCGCCGCCTTCGGACCGCCACCGGGTTGAGCGGCGGCGGCGAACCAGCCCCATCGGCAATCTAGAACGGAGGGCGTCACTCATGGGCAAGGCTCACCTCGGTGTCATCGGCCTGGCGGTCATGGGCCGGAATCTGGTCCTCAATCTCAGCGATCATGGGCTGCGGGTGGCGGTCTACAACCGCACCTGGGAGCGAACGCGGGATTTTCTGACGACGGAGGCGGCCGGTCGCGACATCCTGGGTTGTCCGACCCTGGCCGAGCTGGTAGGCGCCTTGCGCACGCCGCGGGTGGTGCTGCTCATGGTCAAGGCCGGGGTGGGGGTGGATGCCGTCCTCGACCAGCTCCTGCCCTTGCTGGCGCCCGGGGATGTCATCGTCGACGGGGGTAACTCCCATTACGGCGACACGGCGCGCCGCTACGAGCGGCTTGCCCGTGCGGGTATCCGCTTCATCGGCATGGGCGTGTCCGGCGGCGAGGAAGGGGCGCGTCAGGGGCCCTCCCTCATGCCGGGCGGCGACCCGGCGGCCTGGCCCCTGGTGCGGGGTCTCTTCCAGCCCATCGCCGCCCAGGCCGAAGGGGAACCCTGCTGCCAGTGGGTCGGGGAGGGCGGCGCCGGCCATTACGTCAAGATGGTGCATAACGGCATCGAGTACGGCGACATGCAGCTCATCGCCGAGGCCTATGACCTGCTGCGCCAGGGCCTGGGTCTGGACACCGACCAGCTTGCCGCCATCTTCGCGCGCTGGAACCGGGGCCCGCTGGAGTCCTATCTGATCGAGATCACCGCCGCCATTCTGGCCGTGCGCGATCCGGACGGGAGACCGCGCCTGGACCTTATTCTGGACAGCGCCGGCCAGAAGGGCACGGGCCGCTGGACCTCCGTGGATGCCCTGGAACTCGGTGTCCCCCTGACCCTGATCGGCGAGGCGGTCAATGCCCGCTACCTCTCCGCCCTCAAGGAAGAGCGCAAGCGGGCGTCAGCGGTCTTCCCCAGCGTCGGCGCCGCAAGGGTGGCCGCGGCCGGGATGACCCCAAGGGGGCTGGTCGCTATGGGCCCGGCCATGCCAGGGGATCCGCCGACTCTCCTGGAAAGCACCTGGGTTCAGGACGTCCACGACGCCCTCTACGCCGCCAAGCTGGTGTCCTACGCCCAGGGCTTCATGCTGCTGCGCGCCGCCAGCCAGCGCTTCGGCTGGCGCCTGGCCTATGGCGAAATCGCCCTGCTGTGGCGGGGCGGCTGCATCATCCGCAGCCGTTTCCTGGGGGAGATCAAGCGCGCCTTCGTCCGCAACCCCGACCTGGAAAACCTGCTTCTCGACGACTTTTTCGCCGCCGCCATCCGCCAGGCCGAGCCCGGCTGGCGACGGGCCGTCGCCCTGGGGGTCGAACTGGGTATCCCCCTGCCGGCTTTATCCGCCGCCCTGGCCTTCTTCGACGGTTACCGCCGCCAGCGCCTGCCGGCCAACCTGCTCCAGGCTCAGCGCGATTACTTTGGCGCCCACACCTACACCCGGATCGATGCCCCCGACGGCCAGCGTTTCCACACCGACTGGACGGGTGACCGCCGGGAGAAGACCGTCGATGAATGAACCACCCATGCCTGATCATTGCCTCTTCATCATCTTCGGGGCCACCGGCAACCTGGCCTTGACCAAACTGCTGCCGGCCCTCTACCACCTCGACCGCGCCGGGCGACTGGCGGACGGTTTGCGTATCCTCTGCTCTGGTCGGCGCCCTTTCACCGACGAGGACTGGCTGGCCCAGGTACGGGAGGCCGTTTCCGCCAAGGCCCGTGGCGGCCTGGACCCGGCCCTGTTCGACCGCTTTGCCCGACGATTGGCCTACTTCCGCGGTGACCTCGCTGATCCCGGGATGTACCCGCGTCTGCGGGACCGGCTGACGATGGAAGGGGCGGGCAATATCGCCTTCTACATGTCCATCGGTCCCGACCAGTATGGCAGCCTGGTCAGTCAGTTGGGGGAGGTGGGCCTGCTGGACGAGGCCCAGGGCTGGCGGCGGGTGGTCATCGAAAAGCCCTTCGGTCACGACCTGTCCAGCGCCGCTGACCTGCAGCGGCGCATCGGCCGTCACTTGCAGGAGCGGCAGATCTACCGTATCGACCACTACCTGGGCAAGGCGACGGTGCAGAACGTGCTGGTATTCCGTTTCGCCAACCTGATGCTGGAGCCGGTGTGGAATCGCAACTTCATCGACCATGTCCAGATCACCCACTCCGAGACCCTGGGGGTGGGGACGCGCGGTGGTTTCTACGACACCACTGGCGCCCTGCGCGACATGATCCAGAGCCATCTCTTGCAACTCATGACCCTGGTCGCCATGGAGCCGCCGGTCTCCATGGAGGCCGAGGCCTTGCGCGACGAAAAGGTCAAGGTGCTGAAGTCGGTGCGCCCCATCACCAAGTCCGCCGTCCACGCCCAGGCCTTCCGCGCCCAGTACGCGGCCGGGGAGGTCGGCGGCCAGCCGGTGCCGGCCTATGGCCAGGAGGAGCGCGTGGACCCGCGCAGCGTCACCGAGACCTACGCCGCCCTCAAGCTCTACGTGGACAACTGGCGCTGGCGGGGCGTGCCCTTCTATCTGCGCACCGGCAAGCGCATGGCCGAGGCCCGCTCCATGGTCGCCATCCGCTTCCGCCACCCGCCCTTGCAGCTTTTCCGCGGCACGCCGGTGGAGTGCATGGACCCCAACTGGGTCCTGCTCGGCATCCAGCCCGAGGAAAGCCTGCGCATCCAGCTCACCGCCAAGCAGCCGGGCCTGGAGATGCGCACCCGGCAGATCAGCCTCGACGCCCAGTTCCGCGGCGCTCAGACGGAGATGACCGAGGCCTACGAGGACCTGCTGCTGGATGTCATCCGCGGCGACCGCTCCCTCTTCCTGCGCTATGACGAGGTCGAGCACGCCTGGCGGGTGGTGGAACCGGTCCTGGACGTCTGGGCGGTGGAGCGCGACTACATCCCGACCTACCCCGCCGGCAGTTGGGGACCCAGGGAGTCCCGGCGCCTGTTCGACAAGGAGGAGCAGCGTTGGCGCCATACCCTGGAACCCAGCGAGGCCATGGATTGAGCGCTTGCTCCTTTAGCCGCCTGAATCCCTGGCCGGTCAGGGGTCCGCTACCCCGCAAGCGCGAGGGCCGCCAGGATGGAGAAGGGGCAAGGGGGCTAGCGCCGCAACGAAGCCAAGTTCGGAGTTTTAGCCGCTGGCTCCCGCAAGGATTGCCTTGGTGATCTCGACGGCCTTCGTCAGCACGGCCTCATCCGTGTAGAAATGGGGGGAGAAGCGGATACCTCCGCCGCGGGGGGCGCAGACGACGCCCCGGGACATGAGTGCCCGCCAGAGGGTGGTAGGATCAACCCGATCGTCAGGGACGTGGAAGGTGAGAATGCCCGCCCGGCGGTTGGGTTCGCGGGGGGAGAGCAGGTCAAAGCCCGCCTGGTCGCACAGGTCGATCAGGCGGCTGACGCGCTGGCCAATGGCCGCCGCCACGGCCTCCAGACCCACCTCCTGGAGGAGGGAGAGGCTGGCCTCCAGGGCGTGGATGCCGAGCAGATTGGGACTGCCGGGCTCAAAGCGGGTGGCGGTGGGGGAGGGGGTCCAGTCGGTCCGGTCGTAGTCACCGGGGTGGGCGATCATGTGCCAGCCGAACTGACGCAGCCGCAGCCGCGGCCGCAGGGTCGGGGCCACGTAGAGGACGGCGATCCCCTCGGGCCCGAGCATCCACTTGTGGCCGTCCGCCACCACGGCATCCGCCGGGACTTGGCGCAGGTCCATGGGCAGGGCGCCCAGGCTCTGGATGGCGTCGACGAAGAGCAGGATGCCGCGGCGGCGGCAGGCGGCGGCGAGACGTTCCAGGTCCAGACGCAGGCCACGGGCGTATTGGACCGAACTGATGGCGACCACCCGGGTGCGCTCGTCGCACAGCCGTTCCAGGGCGGTCTCGATATCGGCTGTGACCTGAGCGCCAGCCGCCGTGCCGGCCCCTTCACGGGTGAGGGTGCCTCCAGGGTTGGTCGCGAGATGGGCGGAGTTGAGGAGGTCCAGGGTGCGGTACTCCACCCCTTCATCACGCAGGGCTTCCCAGGGAATGCGATTGGAGGGGAATTCCTGGGCGATGCCGACCACATTGTCCCCGGGCCGCCAGTCCAGCCCCTGGGCGAGGATGGACAGACCCTCCGAGGTATTCTTGACCAGGGCGATGTCGTCGGGGGAGGGGGCGCCGAGGAGGTCCGCCAGGCGCTCCCGCAGGCGCCGTTCGGTGGCGAGCCAGGCTGGGTAGCCCGTCGCGCCGCGGTGGCCGTTTTCCTCGGCGAAGCGGATGACCGCCCTTACCGCCCGCCGGGGCCAGGGGGCCACGGCGGCGTGATTGAGGTAGCAGATTGCGGGGGAGAGGTCGAATTCGGGATGCATGGGGGGCTCCGGGTGACAATGGCCAGGAAAAGCCGTGTGGACGAGGGGGCGGTTCGCTGTGGCGGTCCATGGTAAGCTCCCCGGCCATGGTCGTGCGCTCCCCATCCCCAACCTCCGCTCCTATCCTGACACCCACCGCATCCGAGGACTCGG
>SBFV01000243.1 GCA_006227775.1 Gammaproteobacteria bacterium
CTTGCTCTCCCTCCCTTCAGCCACGGCCTGCTCAAGCAGATCCAGACCGGGGGCAACATCGGGTTGGCGGCGGCACAGAATCTCGGGGTGGCCTGGGCTGCCGCCCATGACTACCCCTATGTCTGGTTTATCGATCAGGACAGTTGGCCGGCCGCGGGCCTGGTCCAGACGTTGCGGCTGGCCTTTGCGGAATTGGAGTCCGCCGGCGCCACCCCTGCCGCCGTGGGACCCAGTTTGATTGATCATCGCGATGGCCTCGTCACCCCCTTCGTCCGTTTTACGCCCTGGGGGGTTGCCCGCTATCACCCCACCGCCCATTCCACCGCCATCGCGTGCGATTTCCTCATCGCCTCGGGCATGCTGACCTCGGTGGCCAGATTCCAGGCCATCGGCCCCTGGGAAGAGGCCCTGTTCATTGACAACGTGGATCTGGAGTGGAGTTTTCGCGCCCGCGCCCGTGGCTTCACCTGTTTCGGTATCGGCACCGCCCGCCTCTCCCATACCTTGGGTGACGCCGTGGCGCGTTTCACCCTGCTGGGCCGGACCCATACCCTCTATTTCCATGCTCCCGTACGCCAGTACTACATGATGCGCAACCGGATCGCCCTCTACCGTCGCCGCTATATCCCCCTGGCCTGGAAGCTGCAAGATATGCCGCGCGCCGTGGTGAAAACGCTGCTCTTCGCCCTCGTGGTAGGGCCACGGCGGGAAAACGCCCGCTACCTGCTCCAAGGGGTCATTGACGGCTACTTGGCCCGGCTTGGACCTCATCCCAAATAACCCGGGCTGGAGGCGACAACCCCCGTGAGGATCTTCTTGCCCGATCAGCGGAGGGGGAGCCCCCGTGGTTGGCCTGCAACCTCTCTTCACCCCCTCGGGGGACAATTGGCATGCGGACAGCCAGGTGCTTGGTCTATAGTTTACTCAGGCTAGTGTTGGCGACAGGAACGGGGGTCCCGATGATGAAACGCAAGGCACTCACTTGGGCATGGGTTTACGCCCTCTCTATCGCTTTGCTAATGGCGCAAAGGGTTGCGGCCACGCCACTGGACGACTATGTAGCCAAGGCTGATCCCAACTATGCCTTCAGTCTGGAGGGGACCCGCGTCGGCCCCGGCTATACGGTCTACGCCTTCGACCTGACCTCCCAGCAATGGCGGTCGGCCGCCGAAGTTGACCGCACCCTATGGCAACACGAACTCTTGCTCGCCGTCCCCTGGAGCCTGCATGGTGGCAGTGAGCACACCGCTATCCTGGTGGTCAACGGTGGCGGTAACGGTGCTGGGTCATCCGCCAACAGTGACGATGCCCTTGGACTGATTGCCGGCGCGGTCGGGGCGGTTGTCGCCATGGTCAGTCAGGTCCCCAACCAGCCCCTGTTGTTTGCCGATCAAGCGGCGGCACGATCGGAGGACGAGATCCTGGCCTATGGCATGGACAAATACCTGCTGACCGGCGACCCCGAATGGCTGGCCCAGCTACCCATGACCAAGGCCGTGGTACGGGCCATGGACAGTATCCAGGATTTTACCGCCAATCCCGGCGGTGTCTGGCCTAAGCCGCCGCGCATCGATGACTTTATCGTCGCCGGGGGCTCAAAGCGGGGCTGGGCCACCTGGCTTACCGCTGCCGTCGAATCTGGCGCGGGGGGGGCCGCCCGGGTAAAGGCCATCCTGCCGGCCTCCATCGACTTGCTGAACATAGGCGAACAATTCGAGCGCCATTGGGATGCCTACGGCTTCTACAGCGCCGCCATCCAGGACTATGTCGCCTTCGATCTACCCTGCCGCTCCCAGACACCTGAGGGTCGGACCCTGGCCGGGATCATCGATCCCTACGCCTATCGGGACCGTCTGACCATGCGCAAGCTGGTGGTGAACTCGGCGGGGGATCAGTTTTTCCTGCCTGACTCCTCCCAGTTCTACTTCCAGGACCTTCCCGGCCCGAAGCTGCTGCGCTATACCCTCAACACCGACCATGCCCAGGGGCAGGATCTGGAAGCCATTATTCGACCCACCCTGTCCTGGCTCATCGATATCCTGGAGGACGACGAGGACCCGCGCTTTTCCTGGTCCCTCCAGCCCGACGGGTCGATCCGGGTGGAGACCCAGACGCCACCGGAGGCGGTGCGACTCTGGCAGGCCACCAATCCGAAGGCCAGGGATTTCCGGTTGGAAACCATCGGCGCGGCCTGGTACAGCACCCCGCTCGCGGACAGCGGTGGTGGGGTTTACATCGGCCAGGTATCGCCCCCGCCTCAGGGCTGGACGGCCTTCACGGTGGAACTGACCTACCCCGGCTCGCCCCTCATCCCCGCGTTGCTGGAAACCGAGCGGATTTACACCACCGATGTCCAGATCACCCCGCCTGAGTTGCCCTTTGCCGGAACGGGCTGTCCCGACTTTCAGCCACCCCTATTGCAGGCGGCCGTTTTACCCTATGCCCGGGCCATCGCCGTCGGCCAACCGGCCACGGCCTTCGCGAGCATCATCAACCACGGTAATGTCAGTGGGCTGGACTGTGGTCTGGCCTTGCCCGCGGGGATAGCCGCTAGCTTCACCTACCAGACCACCGATGCGGGCAATCTGCTCACCGGCACGCCGGATACCCCAGTCAAAATCCCTGCCGGCGCCACCCAGGGCTTCGTCTTCGGCATCACCCCCAAGGTACCCATGGCGGATAGGGAGATCGCGCCGCTCTTCGCTTGCGTGAACAGCGAACCCGCGCCGGTCCATCCCGGCGTAAATACCCTGATCCTTACGGCGGTTGCTGACCCGCCGCCCGATTTGCTCGCCATTGGCGTCACCCCGAGCCAGGACGGGGACGTGCGCTTGCCTTCCCCTACCGGTACCGGCTTCTTCTCGACGGCGGCGATCAATATTGGCAGCGCGGGCAATATCGCCGTGAGCGCGGACGACGGCGGGCGGGGCCTGGCCCTGAATCTGGTCGTCTGTGAAACCAACGCCAACGGCGCTTGGCTGGCATGTGGCAGTAACCTTAACCGCACCGTAGGCGCTGGGCAGGTCGTTTACTACAGCGTCTTTGTCACCGGCACCGGGCAACCCATTGCCTTTGATCCCGCCAACCATCGGCTCTTTTTGCGCTTCAGATCCAATGGCAACACCGTAGGGGCGACCAACGTGGCCGTGGCTACCCTTTAGGAGCCCTCCGCCCCGCCATAACGCATCAGCAGGGGGTCGGGAACTCCCGCCTCGCTAAAGCCTTTGGCACGCAACTGGCAGGAATCGCATTGACCGCATGGCCGGCCATCCGGGCTGGGATCGTAGCAACTGCTGGTGAGGCCATAGTCCACCCCCAGGGCGACGCCGCGTTGGATGATCTGGGCCTTGGTGAGTTCAATCAGGGGGGCATGGATCTTCAGCCGCTGGCGGCCCTCGACCCCGGCCGCGGTGGCGAGATTGGCCAGGTGCGCGAAGGCGGCGATGTACTCCGGCCGGCAGTCGGGATAGCCGGAATAGTCCAGGGCATTGACGCCGATGAAGATATCGCTTGCGCCCAAGACTTCAGCCCAAGCGAGGGCGAAGGAGAGGAAGACGGTATTGCGCGCCGGGACGTAGGTGATGGGGATCGCCTCCGCCAGTTGCTCCGCGGGTCGTCCCTTGGGCACCGGGATGTCCGCCGTGAGGGCGGACCCGCCGAAGCGGCGCAGATCGATATCCACGATGACGTGTTCGGCGACGCCCAGGGCCACGGCCACCCGCTGGGCGGCAGCCAGTTCCACGGCATGGCGCTGACCATAGCGAAAAGACAGGGCGTAGGGCCTGAAGCCCTCGGCCTTGGCGATGGCCAGGGTGGTGGTAGAATCCAGCCCACCGCTCAATAAGACAACGGCTTTAGTCATACTTATTCCCAACAAAAAAGGCGCCTTCACATCCCTTCGCGGGCGGTTGGCCAGATCGGCTTACCAATCGACTGGGATTATAGACCTGGCCCTCCCCCATAACGCCATGAAGACCACAGCCCCCCTCCCCCTCGCTATCCTGCTGTCCGCCCTTGGCCTCTCTCTGGCGGGATGCGCCACCCCCGTCCAGACACCGGGCGGAGAGGTGGTTTGCTACTCTTCCCAATGCGTCCAGGAAATGCGGGCCTGGACCCGCCAGGAGTACCAACAGCGCCAATATGAACAGGACGCGGCGCGCCGGGCGGCCGCCCGGACGCCGCCACCGCCTGTCAAGCGCCCAGCGCCAGCCCCACCACCTCCTCAGCGCCAGCGTCCCGCGGGACAGATCCCTTGCCCCGCGGACATGATTCCCTCCGGTCCCCCCGAATATGGCTGCGTCTATCCCCGGCCTTAGGGTGTTTGACGCCAGCGGGCAAACGGGGGGCGGGGTGACTTCCGCCACAGGCCTCCGGCGCTGAAGCAGGCCCAGCCCCAGCGCAGCCAGTTGAGCAGGCTGTTGGCCAGCCACAGCGCCCAGGCCAGCATGAGCAAGCGGTAGACCCAGAGCGGCGCGGAGAGGACCCAGGGTTGCGGCAGGGTCTCACCGCCGCGATCCTGGTACCAGATCAACTGGGTGACGCCGGAGCCGGTACCGGACCCGTTGCCAGCGATCTGCATGGCGGGCTGGCCGAGCAGACCTTCGGCGACCGCCGCGGCCAGGGCGCTCAGGGCCTGGAGACTGAGCAGAACGAGGCCGATCTGCGCCAGGTTGAAGGCCAGGTCGCTCAGTCCCTGACCCTTCGCCCCCCGCCAGGCGAGGGCCAGCAGCCAGGCGCCGACCAGGACGGCCCCCGCCACTGGGGCCTGGGTCAGGCCCAGCAGCAGCAGACCCCACTGCCAGGCGCTGGCGGGGCTCAGGGGAATGCGCGCCAGGGCCAGCGCAACCAGCAGGATCAGGGGGATCAGGCTCCAGAAGAGCACCGCCGGGCCCAGGGTGCGGCCGAGCATGGGTCCGCCCGCCCACAGCACCCAGCGATCCCGCCCCAGTTCGATACGGGTGGTGGCATTGACGCTGGGGGTGCCCAGCCCGATCGCCGGCGCCTCGACGCGGGGGGCGATGCCGTGGTCCTCGTGCCAGATGATCAAGGCTTCCTGGGTACCCGGACGAACGGGCAGCAGGACCTGATCCTCCTCCAGACGGATGGGTTGGATGATCCCATCCAGGGTCACGGACTGGAGCCTGGCACCCTTTGGCAGATCAACGGCCTGACGACCTCCGCGGGAGGCCCGCAGCAGCAGCTTCAGACTGACCTCGGTCTCCCGGTCGCCGGGACGCAGACGCAACTCGCTGGCATCCACCGTCAGGCTGGCGCCAGGGGCCCCCGCCGGGCGGCTGATCCGCAACCGCAGGGATTCACCGGCCCAGGGGCGCCACTCGGGTTGCCACTGGCCCGCCGGGCTCTGATGGTGAACGGGGGCCAGGCCCTCGTAGGTCAGGTGCCAGATGGGGCTGGCGTCCAGGCGCCAGATCTCCGTCCAGTCCCGGGTCGCCGGGGCGGTCAGGGTCAGCTCCGTCTCCGGCGCGAGCTGGGATTCCCAGGTCAACTCGTCCTCCCCCACGGGCAGATTGGCGCTGAGCCGGCCCTCGCTCACCTTGAATCCCGGGGTGAGGACGGCCTCCCCGGGCAGGAGGGGAATGGAGAGGGTCAGAGGCGCCTCCGCCGGGGTGAGGCGGCGCAAACGCGAAACCAGCCGCCAGGAGAGGTCCAGGACCAGGGTTCGCTCCAACTCCAGAAAGGGAGGCAGGAGGGCGGTGGGGAGTCGGTCACCGTCATCGGTCTGGCCACTGGTCGATGCACCGGCCGCATCCCCAGGTACGGTTCCCGCT
>SBFV01000060.1 GCA_006227775.1 Gammaproteobacteria bacterium
CGCTGACCCTGCTCGGCATCATCCCCGCCCACTTCATCATGTTCAGCCTAGGGTTGGGCGGAGAGTTCACGGCAACCTCCATGATCGGCTGGATAGCCCTGGCGGGTATCATCGTCCGCAACTCCATCCTGCTGGTGGATTTCTCCATCCACGAGGTGCAGAAAGGCGTGCCGGTGGCCGAAGCGGTTATCCGCGCTTGCAAGACCCGTACCCGGCCTATCCTCATTACCGCCCTGGCGCTGGTGGCCGGTTCCAGCGTCATCTTCACCGACCCGATCTTCCAGGGCATGGCCATCTCCCTGGCCTCTGGCGTACTGGTGTCCACCGTACTGACTCTGATCGTCATACCCCTGGGTTGCGTCGCGGCGAGTAAGGACCTGTGCGAGGTAGCGGTGGCGACCGCCGCGCCTGGCATCCATGTGCCCTGCGCCAATGGCAACGGGAATGGCTCCTCCGCGGCGGCCGCTCCCCAAACCCGGGTTGATAAGGGCGCCGCCAAGCCGGGGCTGGGTCTGCGGTTGTGGATGGGACTGGTAGAAGGCCTATCCATGGTCTTCTATCTGATCCGCGGCATCCTGCTGCTGGTGATGGATCTGGTCAAAGGTCTTTTCAAAGCCAAGAAAGCCGCGAAGAAGTTTCCGCCCGCTTCACCTCCGCCCGCTTCGCCTCCACCTCCGGTAGCCCCACCGCCGGTAGCCCCACCGCCACCTTCGGTACCGCCGTCGCCCCCGGCACCGCCTCCTTCGCCATCGACGGGCGGCGGCGAGGGCGGTACGGGTGGCAGCCAGCCAGCCCCTTCGATCCCCCCCGCTCCCGCCGCGTCCGTCCCGCCGGCACCGGTTCCCCCGGCGCCGCGCGCCGCCGAACCCGCCGTTAGTGGCGAGCCCCGGCCGGTGGTGGCTGAGGTCGGTGTCCTCTCGGGCGCAACGCGGACTGCCGCCCCGGGGGGGCCAGGAGCTGTCCCTGAATCGCCGACGCCGGTTGCGGCCGCCGTCGCGGCGCCTGGTGGGGACAAGCGCGAAGCAGGTGGCGATGAGCGGCAAGGCGTCGTGCCGGCACCGGAGGTGCCTCAGACCCCGCAGCCGCCCCCGGCCAACCTGGTCACCGGCAAGAAGGTCATGGCAGCGGGGGCGGGAAAAAAACCCGTGATGCCCGCCGCGGCACTGGTCCAGAAGAAGGCCCCGCGCCGCGGTATTCGTCTGAAGACGGATGCGGACGATGGTCCCTCCTACGACTAACATCTGCAGCCAGGGGTAACGCACCACTTGGGCCTGATCACTGGACCAAGGCGGAGACAATTAATGAAGGCCTTGCTTTTGGTCCTGATCTCTGCCTTGGCCCTGCGGTCAGAAGGGGTCTTTGCCTTCCCCATCCCGCCTGACCGGCCGACCGGGGCTGAATCCGGCCCGGTTGCGGAACCGGCACGGGGTTCGCGATGGCCGTTGGGCCCACCCAATCCGGGATTGGCCTCCCTGGGCGACGGGCTGAAGGTCACCCAACAGGGTGCGAGCTTGTACGAAGCGCTACAGTCCCCCCCCGCTCCTGCCAACCAGGGAGGGCAAGGATTTGCCTATGGCAGCGGGGTGGGATCTCTGGGCGAACGGGCACCTGCCGCTGGCCAGGGCCTGTCTACCGGCCCTGCTCCTTCGAAGCGTTATCGGTTTCGCGGTGACAGACCGGCGTCGGAAGATGACCCTCAGGTCGACGGCGACTACCATTTTCGCCCCCTGACCTCCCAGGAACGTCAACGTAACCAGCCTGCCTCCGTGTGGCGACCCTTGGGCGAGTCCGCCCGGGGAACTTCGCCCTTCCCTCTCCCGGGTAGCACCCCACCCGGGTGGGATCATGGACCGCCCCCAGGGCCGCCTCCAGGTCCTCCCCTCGGTCCCGCTGGCGCCCCTGATCTGGTAGAACATATCGACAAACCGGGCCTTTCCGGTCAGGAGTCGGAAAGCTGGTTCGACCGCTATTATGGTAGAGGAAGGCGTTAAATTCCTTGTGCTTGTTCCGCGGTTCTTGCGTAGAATCAGATTATGCTTACCCGAAGCATCGCGGTTTCAGCCTGCCCGGCGAGAAGCCAGGGAAGCCAAAAATTGGCATGCATTCTAGAGAGTTAGCGATGGGGCGCTGAACCCTCGCCCAAAACCATTTCACCGAGAGGAGTTATCCCATGAATCAGCCCAGGCCCACCAACCGCCGCGTTATGACATTAGGCCTTGCTGCCCTGCTGATGGCTCCCCTGGCCCTGGCGGATACGCAGTTTTCCGCTGAGATGGTCCAGCGCGGACCCGATGGCAAGACCACCACCGGCAGGATCGTCAAGGGCGATGCCAAATTGCGCACCGAGGCCGTCCACCAAGGGCAGACCATGGTCCGGATCGGCGATGAGCAACGTGGTCTGGAATGGATCCTCATCCCTGAGCGCAAAAGTTACATGGAGCGCTCGACCCTCGGCCCGGACGGTAAGCCGATGGTCAAACCCACCGCGAAGGACCCCTGCGCCGGCATGCCGGGTCTGACTTGCAAAGCCAAAGGCGAGGAACAGGTGGCCGGTCGATCCGCCCTGGTCTGGGATATCACCATCAGCCAGCAGGGTCAGACCGCGACCCTGACCCAATGGATCGACAAGGAGCGTGGCCCTGCCTTCACCTTGCGCCAGACGATGCCTGACGGATCCAAAGTCGAGCGTAACTTCCTGGGCAAGGAGGACCTGTCAGGCCGTAAGACGGAAAAGTGGGAGGTCAAGATGATGGCCCCCGACGGTAAGTCCATGACGACCACCGAATGGTATGACCCGGAATTGCAGATGGCCATCAAACAGGAATACCCCGGAGGTATCGTCAGCGAGCTCATCAATATCAGCGTGGGGCCGCAGGCGGCGGAACTCTTCGCCATCCCGGCGGGCTATACCCGGATGGAAATGCCCCAGGGCCTTCCACCGGCCTCCCCCCAGGCTCCGGCGCCCAAACCCTGACCCCTCCGCTTCGTTCCACGCCGCCGCCTGGCGGCGGCATCCGCCTCCGCATTCTGGCCGCGAGGTCGAACTATGATTACGGTTATCGGTAGCCTGAAGGGGGGCTCGGGCAAGAGCACCCTGACCTTCAACTTGGCCGTCTGGCTCGCCATGGCGGAAGTCAAGGTACAACTGGTGGATGCCGATCCCCAGGCTACGCTGACTGACGTGGTGGATGTACGCCTGGAAGAGGGTTTCTCGCCCAAGCTCAAAGTCAAGGGAAAAAGGGGGCTCACGCCGGAACTCATGGCCACTGCCGACGAGACCCTGATCGACATTGGTACGGCGGATATGGATTCCCTCCGCCTGGCCCTGAAACTGTGCGACCGGGTGGTGGTGCCGGTGCCGCCTTCCCAGGCGGATATCTGGTCCACCCAGCGTTTCATCCACCTGGTCGAATCCACGGTCCCGGGAACGCCACCCAAGATCCTTGGTTTCATCAATCGAGGGGATACCCACCACAGCGTCCGCGAAACCAACGAGACTGCCGCCGCCTTGGTATCCTTGCCGGGCATCAAGTACATCAAGCCACGGATCGCCACCCGTACGGTGTTTCGGCGTTCCTTCAGCGAGGGGCTGGCGGTGTTCGAGCTTGAGCCACGGGGGAAGGGGTCCATGGAGTTTTTTGCCCTCGCCGCCACCCTCTATCCGAATCTGGTGAGCTGACCTCCTCCTAGGGTCATGGTGGCAGGCGGACAGGGGCCACAGTGATCATGAGCGGTAATCACGATGGCGCAAAACAGCGAGTTGACCAGGTCCGGGGATAGTGGGCCAAGCAAGCAGGGCGAAGTGGGCGATGCCATCGCCTTCGAGCGCCTTTCCCATGCCTTCGAGACCAGCGCCAAGCGCTGGGAACTCATCGTCTACCCTTCCATGTTCGCCTTCATCATCCTCGCCGCCTATGGCTTCTATCTGGTATTCAGCCTGGCCAAGGATGTCCATTACATGGCGATCAGCATCGACAGCAATATGACGGTGTTGGCCAGCAACATGCAGTCCATGTCCGACAACGTCAGCCAGATGAGCAGCAGCGTCCGGACCATGGCCAGCAGCGTCGAAGCCATGGCTGGCGACGTGGAGACCCTGAAGCCCATGCTCGCCAGCATGGATGCCCTCAATGAATCCCTGCGGGTCATGACCCATACCACCGGGACCATGAGCTCCGACATGGGCAACCTGAATCGCAGTATCAGCCGGCCCATGGGATTCATGAATTCCTTTATGCCCTGGTAAGGGGTCGGGACCCGGAAGCTTCCTTCCGCGCGGTGGCGCCCCTGCCAGCAGCCGGTGGCGGTTCAAGCGATCGGGACCGGACCGTCCCCTATTGGATCGGCTCCAGGTGGGGGGAGGGACGTTGCAGGAAATTGCCTTGCACATAATCCACGCCGGCGGTCCAGAGAATGCTGAGGGTACCTGCATCCTCGATATTGGTGGCGATGCTCGCCTTGCCCTGAGCGCGGATCTTGTCGATCAGTTGTCCAAGTTGTTGTTCCTTGCGTTCGTCATCCGCGATCCCGGTGGTCAGTTGGGCATCGAGTTTGACGAAGTCCACCGGCAGGCTGGCGAGGAGCTTTTCCGACCGGGGTGAACCGCCGTAGCGGTTGAAGGCCATGTGACAGCCGAGGGCGGCAAGCTCCTGGCTGAACTGGCCGTAGCGGGGCACGTTAGCCAGGACCTGCTCCTCCAGGAGCTGGAAGGTAAGCCAGTCACCTTCAAGCTGGCGTCTGGCGAGGAGCTCCCCCAGCCAGGGGACCAGGGCCTCCTCTCGCAGGGTTTCTTCGGCAAGATTGATAAAGAAGTTGAGCTTGCGACCCTGGTGGCGTTGATCGGCCAGAACCAGGATGGCATGCTCGATGACCCAGCGGTCGATGGCGGTCATGCGTCCGGATTGGACGGCAGCGGCGAGAAATTCCTTGGCCTCCCGAACCCCCTGGCGGTCATCGCGCAAGCGGATGAAGACGTTGTACCGCTCCTGGCCATCGCCCTTGAGGCCGATGATCGGTTGGTAAAAAAGCTGGAAATAGTCTCCGCCCAAGGCGCGGTTGATCCGTTGGGCGAATTGTCGTTCGTCATCCCGGTCGGGTGTCCGCGGCGGTCTTGCGTCTTCCTTGCCGCCGGGGACCCCGCCAGCGATCTTGTCGCATATTTCTTGCAGGGATTGCACCCGTCGCTGCAACTCACCGACCAGCCGGCGCTGCTGCAAGTCACTGAATTCCCGAGATATCACCAGCGCCAACCAGGGGAGGTTGCCTTTCTCGCAGGCGTCCCGGGCTCCTGCCCGGCGGGCCTGGAGGATTTGGGCCTGATCCATGGCGGCATCGGTGAGGAGGATGAGAGGTAGATCCAGCGCCAGTTTCCGGTGGCATTCCAGCGTACTGGCCAGATCGATGAGGGGGGGCTGGGGGGCGCAGAGCAGCAGGTCGGGCGTTGCGGTGGTGACCATCGTCAACAGTTCGTCCAGCCGTGGGCAATGGACGCCCTTGGCCTCCAGACCCACCTGGCGCAAACCCGCGAGGATACCCTGGGCTTCGTCCGCCCGGGTGACGAGGATCAGCAGCTTGGGTGGCATGGCGACCTAGATCATTACGGAGCCGGATGGGGGCTGGCAGTCATGAGGTGGGTCTCACCAAGCCCCTGAGAACGGGAGACCCTGCCGAGGTCATTCATCGTATTCGTTCGGACCCCTCGCGCCCCAGGAGGACTGTGGCGGCACAAGCTGTTGATTCTCTTATTCCCTCACCCCTGGCGGGGGAGGGCTGGGGCGAAGGGGTCTGA
>SBFV01000412.1 GCA_006227775.1 Gammaproteobacteria bacterium
ATGGCCGCCGTTAAGGTGGTCTTGCCATGGTCCACGTGGCCGATCGTGCCTACGTTGACGTGCGGCTTCTTACGTTCGAATTTGGCTTTGGACATGAGGCTATCCCCCGGGAGATATCGAAATAGGCGGACAAATTACGGAAAAGACTAATTGCCACCAACCGGTTTCCTGTCAAGAAAGGCGGCTGCCGGCACGGTGGAGCCCATGATCGGAATCGAACCGATGACCTCACCCTTACCAAGGGTGTGCTCTACCATCTGAGCTACATGGGCGAGTTCGCAATGGTTGGCTTTGGAGCGGGTGATGGGAGTCGAACCCACGCTATCAGCTTGGAAGGCTGAAGTTCTACCGTTGAACTACACCCGCGCACGGAACCGTCGGCGCCAATGGCGAGTGAGAACGGCCTCGACCCCGGCGAGCCTGCATTACACTTCGCGAAATGGTGGAGGGGGGAGGATTCGAACCTCCGAAGGCTGAGCCGTCAGATTTACAGTCTGATCCCTTTGACCGCTCGGGAACCCCTCCAAATCGAGCGGCGCATAATAGGCACTAGGATCGTCGCTGTCAACTTCCGGTTGGATCTCAGCCGCCAAAACCCCGCTGGCATGCGCACCCTCATCCCCCTAGCGCCCTTCGCTGCTTGTACACTAATATAAGAAAATCTTTACCGGCCAGTCAGGGCGCAATCCAGGAGAATCCTGATGGATGTCACCATCTTCGGCAGTGGCTATGTGGGTCTGGTTACGGGGGCTTGCCTCGCGGAGGTCGGCAATCGCGTCCTGTGCATCGACATCGACCCCGAAAAAATCGCCCTGCTCAATGCTGGCGGGGTGCCCATTTTCGAACCTGGTCTGGAGGCTATGGTGCAGCGTAACCGGGCTGCCGGGCGCCTCAGTTTTTCCACGGACCCGGCGGCAGGGGTGGCTCACGGCCTTTTTCAGTTCATCGCCGTCGGCACTCCACCCGATGAGGATGGCTCCGCCGATCTCACCCACGTCCTGGCCGTCGCCCGGGCCATCGGTGAGCATCTCGACGGTTATCGGATTGTCATCGACAAGTCAACGGTACCAGTCGGAACCGCCGATCAGGTCGCCGACACCATACGCCAGACCCTCGACCAGCGCGGCGTCATTTTTGAATTTGACGTCGTCTCCAACCCGGAATTCCTCAAGGAAGGAGCAGCCATCGAGGACTTCATGCGCCCCGACCGCATCGTGGTTGGAACGGACAATCCCCGGACGGGGGAACTGCTACGCGCCCTTTACGCCCCTTTCAACCGTAATCATGACCGCGTCCTGCTCATGGACATCCGCTCGGCGGAGCTGACCAAATACGCCGCCAACGCTCTGCTGGCCGCCAAGATCAGTTTCATGAACGAGCTCTCCAACATCGCCGAGGCCGTTGGGGCGGACATCGAGCAAGTACGGGTCGGCATCGGCTCCGATCCCCGCATTGGCTACCAGTTCATCTATCCCGGCTGCGGCTACGGCGGTTCCTGTTTTCCCAAGGACGTTCGCGCCCTGGAACGGACCGCCAGCGGGATCGGCTACCGGGCCGAACTCCTCGCCGCCATCGAGGCGGTCAACAATCGCCAGAAAGAAGTACTCTTCGGCAAGATCCACGCCCACTTCGACGGCAATCTCCAGGGGCGCACCTTCGCCCTTTGGGGTCTGGCCTTCAAACCGAACACCGACGACATGCGCGAGGCCTCCAGCCGTAACCTGATGGAAGCCCTCTGGGCCGCGGGCGCCCGCGTGCGCGCCTACGATCCAGTCGCCATGGCGGAGGCCCACCGTCTCTATGGCGACCGTCCGGATCTGGAACTGGTCGAGGATCCTCTCACGGCCCTCGACGGGGCTGACGGCCTGGCCATCGTCACCGAGTGGAACCAATTTCGCGGTACCGATTTCGCGGTCCTCAAGGCCCGTCTCAGAACACCGGTGATCTTCGACGGTCGTAACCTCTTCAACCCCCGCCTGGTCGCGGCCAGTGGCCTGACCTACTACTCCATCGGCAGGACCCGGACGGACGTCCAGGCCCCGCCGGTCCAGCACTAAAAGGCATAAAGGAACTTGAACCAGAGGCTGTTACCCTGGGGGCGGTTCTCGACTTCGGTCTCGAACTGATACTTCAGGGTAAAGGCCATGTTCTGGTAGTCGTACTTTGCCTGCGGGCCGATAGCGAAGGCTTGGCCCCTGAAACCGTTTTCACCAACGCTTTCCCCACCCAACTCGTCATCCGTGGTCTGTTGGTAATAGTAACCACCGACGCCCAGGCTCCAGGGACCCGTGTGATAACCCAAGGTGTAGTCCAGATGAAATTCCTGGCCGGACAGGTAATCGGTGTCCTCGTTCTTGGTGTTGAAGGCATACATGAACTTGGCGGACAACTCCAAACCCTCGTCGCTGAGATAAGTGAAGGCGACGACGGGCTCGAACGTCCAGTAATTCCGTCCGATATTCGCTAGGTTGTCAGCATCGTAACTCCCGGTGGGCAAATAGATATCCAAACCGGTGGTGACATGCCAATTCTTGCCATGCCAGCCAAGGATGAAGGGGTCGATGATGATGTCGCCGAGGCCAAAGCGTGATTCCGAAAGATTTGGTACGGGTGATACATCCACATTCACCAAGGGCAAAAAGGCATGCAGCGCCCAATTGGCACCGAGAAAGGTGTAATCCGTGACATGCACCAGACGCAGCGTATTCGCCACCACGTTCAATTCAAAGTCCGGCAACAGCTTGTCACCCCCTTCCCCCCGGAAGGAATTGGCACTGTACCAGTTGAAGTAATTGATGAAATAAGTCCCCGGAGGCGGCAAGGCACCTGCCATGAAGTCCTCCGCTCCGTTGGGATAGTGGCTACCACCCCCTTCGGTTGCGTGCGCCATCGTTGCCGGGATGAGCGAGGCGGCTAGAGCCACCGCGCTGGCCAAACGGATTTTGTTTATAAAACCAGGAAGGACCAAATCGGTCATGGACGAGGTCATAAGCATGGCATCCCACCCCCCATAGGATGAACGGGGCCCGCGGCAGGCCGCGGAACCCGGGCGATTGAAGGGAGGGTGCACCAAGTCTCCCATGAGAGCCCCCCCAAAAAAGAGCAGCCCATTTCAGGGCTGCCCTGGTTGATCGGCTAACCCTAACCCCAGTCCTAGAACCGGTGGTTCCAGCTGATCTCGATGTCCTTCTGCTCCATGTAGAGGTTACCGGTCTGAGTGCCGGTGATGTTTTGGTTGGAGCCTCCATCCAGGGTCGCCTCAGGCATATAGGCAAAGGAGAGGTTGAAGCTGTCGCTCTTGCTGTGGCGATAGGTCGCACCCAAGGTGAAGGTCCACTGGATGGTGGCGGGGGCCATGACGTTGAAGAGGCCTTCGAGTCCCGGGGCAAACTCGCTGGCATAGCTGGCGCCGGCCATGAAGCTGAGCTTCTCGTCGTAGTCCCAGCGGGCGCCCAGCTTGAAGACATCCATGTCTTCCCAGCCAAAGCCGAGGCCATTCTTGCCACCCAGGCAGCTATCGGACTTGATGCCCATCATGCAGGGCATGACGTTGACATTGTTGGAATTACCGAGCGCATTGACCTCGTTGTAGAAGATGCGCTGCCAATCGAAGGCCAAGGTGATATTGGGCTGGATCTTGAAGGCCAGGCCCAGGTTCAGCATCGCGGGGATGTCAAAGTTACCCTCGTCGGCGAAGAGACCCTTGTAGTCATCGAAGTCGGACATCCACAACTTGGTGCGGTAGGAGGCGCCCAAGGTCAGTTGGTCGTTGATTTCCCCAACCCAACCGAGATGGAGGCCATAACCATAAGACCAGTCCTTACCATTGTTGGAAACGGCATCCGGATAGAGAGACATCTGCCGGAAGGGCTCCAGACCCTTGGCCTCGAAGCTCTGGGCGGCGAAGACGGGGGCAATACCCAGGGAGTGCTGCTTGTTAATTTTGTAGGTAAAGGGGATCTCGACGAACAGTTGTTCGAGATTGACGCCCGTGGGGGTGGTGGCGGTGAAGATGCCGCCAGGATTGACGTTCCCCTGCTGGGGCGTGGCATTGGGGTCCGTCACCGGCACCGGTTGTCCATTGGGACCCATGGTGAAGAGAAAACCATTGGGGGCGGCGAAGGTGCCCGGGGGTGGCGTCATCCCGGGGCCAATGGCGAGCTGGTTGGGCGCGCCGGCGAAATTCTCCCACACCGGGCGATCCTTGTAGTTGGTATTCATCCCCCCATTGCCGAAGATGGAGACACCAATGGTCATCTGATCATTGAGGACATGGTTGTAACCCAGGCTGGGCACCAGAAACCAGTCCCCGTCGCTGTCATAGCGACCAGGGGTGACAAATCCCGAGGTCGGAAAACCCATTTCATTGCGCGAGAAGTCGTTGTTGGCTTCGTATCCCCGTGGCGAGGGGCTGAAGAAGGACACGCCGACATCCAGGCTGGTATCGATGAAACCCATGCCGGCGGGATTGGTGGCGGTCACGAGAGTATCCTGCGGCAGGGCGGCGGCAACCCCACCCATGGCCTTAGACGGGGTTCCCCAGCCATAGGCAAAGTAGCCGTTGGAGGCCAGGACCAGGGAAGGGACGGTCATGCCGGTCATCAGGCCGATGGCGACGGCCCGCTTCAAATGGCTATTCATGGTTATGAAACTCGTCAATGTTATTTGCAAAATGGGTTCATGGATCTTTTTTACCACAAAACCGCCCCGATTCTGCCACCGGAAGTCAGGTTATAGCAAGGCTAAAGTGGTATCAATAAGGGGATGGGATTCCGAATCCCGTCCCGGTAACATAGGAATTCCAAGTTTGTTGTAATTTTTATACAACATACAACAAAGTTGCAATAACTGCAACATATATCCGCTTTCAGCGGCAGGAATGGAGCCGATTCATGGCCCGCTGAAATTCCCCGATGATCAACTCGGGTAGGCATAGTTCGGCATCATCCAACGCGGTGAGTATCCGCTTCTCGTCGTCCCGGGAAGGCCGGCCGAGGACATAGCTAACGACCTGTTCCCGATTGCCAGGGTGGTCGATCCCAATGCGCAGCCGCCAGAAATCGGCGCTTCCGAGCACCTGGATGATATCCCGCAGCCCATTGTGACCGGCATGGCCGCCACCCAGCTTCAGGCGCGCGGTGCCGACGGGCAAATCGAGCTCGTCATGGGCCACCAGGATGGCCTGAGGGGGAATACCCTGATAGCGCGCCAGCGCCCCCACGGACTGACCGCTCCGGTTCATGAAGGTGGCGGGTTTGAGGAGGCGAATATCCCTGCCACCGAACAGCAGTCGGCACAAGGAACCATGAAACTTGGCCTCGGCCCGGAACTGGCCGTCATGGCGGGCGGCCACGACATCCACGAACCAGAAACCGACATTATGCCGGGTGGCTTCGTAGGTCGGACCTGGGTTTCCCAGACCAACGATGAGGCGGATGCCTTGCTCTGGCATGGACGACTCCCTTGGCTGGGGGCCCGTCTTCAGGCTGCGTAGTGGGCGGCAAGGGAGCCTGAAAGGCCCCAGGCGTGGAGGGGATGGCCTTGGCCAGCCCGCCAGGACGGGCCAAGGACGCTAATCGACGGGAACGGAACGGGGATGCGTCTAGGAGGCCTTGCCTTCTTCCTCGCCCCCGCCGCCATGGCCACTGTGGATGACGACCACTGGAACGTCGGGATCCGGGGCCTGGGCCAGTTCAACGCCAGCCGGCAGAGGGACCTCGGAGAGGTGGATGATGTCGCCCAGTTCGAGATCCACCAGATCGATGGCGATGTATTCCGGTAGATCCTTGGGCAGGCAACTGATCTCGATCTCGTTCAGGCTGTGGGAAACCACGCCGCCACTCAGTTTGACGCCCTTGCAGTTCGCCTCGTTCAGGAAGTGGATCGGCACCGTCATACGCAATTTCTCATCGGCCTGGACCCGCTGGAAATCGGCATGAAGGATGAAGGGCTTGGCGGGATGCCGTTGCAGGGCCTTGAGCACGACCGACTGGACCTTGTTACCCATCTTGAGGGTCAGTAGGTGTGAATAGAAGGCCTCATGCTCCAGGTGCTGGATCATCTCGTTGTGGGACAGGCTGATCATCTCTGGCTCCTGATGAGCGCCATAGACGATGGCGGGGACCTGACCCGTGCGGCGCAGGCGGCGGCTCGCACCCTTCCCTGCATCGCTCCGGGGTTCGGCCTGGACTTGAAACTTCTCGATCATGATTGGGATTGCTCCAGTGGTTGGTTGGGGTGATGCGTCCGTGCCCGCGACCAGGCAACGGACAGCTTCTTCCCGCGGGAAGACATTCAAGGATATGGATCGGCCGTGGGTTCCCCGAGAGATCCACCTTGCTCGAAATCGGGTTGGGAACCGGCCCGAACCAACGCGACTGCCCTCAATCGACAAAGAGAGAGCTGACGGATTCCGCGGTAGCGATCCGGCGCATCGTTTCGGCGAGCAATTCACCGATACTGAGCTGGCGAATACGCTCGCAGGCCTGGGCATCCGGGCGAAGAGGAATCGTGTTGGTCACCACCAGTTCGTCGAGCCGGGACCTGGCGATGTTTTCCACCGCCTTACCCGAGAGTACCGGATGGGTGCAATAGGCCACCACCCGCGCCGCCCCATGGTCCTTGAGTGCCCCGGCGGCCTGGCAGAGGGTCCCGGCGGTATCGACCAGGTCGTCGATGATGACGCAGGAATGTCCCTCCACATCCCCGATGATATTCATGACCTTGGCCTCGTTGGGTCGAGGACGGCGCTTATCGATGATGGCCAGTTCAGCGTCGTCCAGGCGTTTGGCCAGGGCTCGGGCGCGCACGACCCCACCGACATCCGGCGACACGACGAGTAAGTTGGGATACTTCTGACGCCAGACATCGCCTAGCAGAATGGGCGAGGCATAGACGTTGTCGACGGGGATGTCGAAAAAGCCCTGAATCTGATCCGCATGGAGATCGACGGTCAGAACCCGATCGGCACCCGCCTGGCCCAGCATCTTGGCAACCAGCCGCGCGGTGATGGGTACCCGAGCGGAGCGAGGCCGACGGTCCTGGCGGGCATAGCCAAAATAGGGGATGACCGCGGTGATGCGCTTGGCGGATGCCCAACGCAAGGCATCGATCATCACCAGAAGTTCCATCAGGTGATCGTTGGTAGGCGCGGAGGTCGGTTGGACGACGAAGACGTCGCGGCCACGAACGTTCTCCTGAATCTCCGCCATCACCTCGCCATCGCTGAACTGACCGACAACCGCCTTGCCTAACGGCAGGTTCAAATAGGTGGCGATCTCGCCAGCCAGGGCCGGGTTGGCATTGCCGGTGAAGACCATCATCTGACTGGTGGGCACGGCCATAGTCTCCCCAACACCACGAAACAGGGCTCATGACGACCCGCCGCCGTGTCGTCACTTCGTTCGATCAGGAATGTGGCTGGGGTGCCAGGATTCGAACCTGGGAATGCTGGGATCAAAACCCAGTGCCTTACCGCTTGGCGACACCCCAATAAATCAGCCGACGGCCAGCCGGTCCAGAAGCGGCGAACGGTTGAGGCCGCGCGCAACGAAACCGGACAGATCGGCTGGCAGCTCGGCCAGGACCGCCTCGGCTTCGGCCCGGGAACCGAAAGCGGCAAAAACGCAGGCACCGGTACCGGTCAACCGCGCCTTGCCAAAACCCTGGAGCCAGTCGAGGGCCCGCCCTACGGGCGGATAGAGGTTTCGGACCACCTCATGGCAGTCGTTACGATCATCCCCCGACAGAAAGTCGGCAATTCTGATTGAGGGTGAATTTCTTGTCAATTTAGGATGACCGAAAACGGCGGCGGTAGGGACGCGACAGGCGGGGACCAGGACCAAATACCAGGGTTCCGGCACCGCCACCGGCGTCAAGCGTTCGCCGACGCCTTCGCCCCAGGCGGCCTGGCCGCGCACGAAGACCGGCACGTCCGCCCCCAGCCTCAGTCCCAAGACCGCGAGTTGCTCCTCGCTCAGTCCCGTGCCCCAAAGATGATTCAGGGCCACCAGGGTGGTAGCCGCATCGGAACTGCCACCACCCAGGCCGCCGCCCTGGGGTAGCCGCTTGAGAAGCCAGAGGTCGGCACCGAGTCGGCAAGACGTGGCGGTCTGGAGGCAGCGGGCGGCCCGAACGACCAGATTGCTCTCGGCGGGGATGCCTGGGATGGGGGTGAGCAGGCGGATCAGACCGTCGCCGCGAACGGTCAGGCGCAGTTCGTCTGACCGGTCGAGAAACTGAAACAAGGTCTGCAGGAGGTGGTAGCCATCCGGGCGTCGTCCAAGTATCCGCAGGGTGAGGTTGAGCTTGGCCGGTGCCGGCCAGGGGCCGTCCATCAGGGCGCTGAGCCGTCCTGGGTGGCGTGATGACGACTGATGACCCTGAGCAGATAAGGGTGATCGGGGGCCTTGGCCTGGGCCTTCTCCCAGACCTGCCTGGCCTCGTCCCTCTGCCCCAGTGCCCAGAGGACCTCGCCCAGATGGGCGGCGACCTCGGGATCCTCGGGCAGCTTGGCGCCAGCCTGGCGCAGATAGTCGAGGGCCAGCCCCAGATTGCCGAGGCGATATTGTACCCAACCCATGCTATCGAGGATGGCGCCCTCATCGGGCTTGAGGGCCAGGGCGCGTTGGATCAGCTCCAATGCCTCGGCATAGCGGTCGGTCATGTCCGCCAACGAATAGCCAAGGGCGTTGAGTGCATCGGCATGATCCGGATCCAGTTCCAGGAGCCGGCGCAGATCGGCCTCCACCACCTCCAGCCGCTGCATGGTTGCCCCATGCAACCCTCGGGCGTAGAGGAGTTCCGGATCATCGGGGTGGGCCACCAGCGCCGCGTCGTAAACCTTCATGGCCTCGGGTTTGCGGTCCATTTCGGTGAGCAGTTCAGCCTCGACCAGAAACAGCAGAACGGCCTGCTTGCGGTTCTGATCCCGTAACTGCCTCAGCCGCTCCCTGGCCTTGTCCAGATCCCCCCCCTGGGCCTCGATGCGGGCCAGGCGAATACGGGCATCCAGGGAATGGGCGCCGCGCACCTTCTCGTACCACTTGGCCGCAACCTCGGGGTTATGGTCGAGTTCCTCCACCCGCCCCAGGTAATAGGCCCCGTCGTCCCGACGCTCCTCGGTCTCCCTTAACCGGGTGAAGTAATCCCGTCCCGATACCAGATCCTCCAACTCCAGGGAAAGAATGCCCAAGGCGAAGAGGACGTCGGGCTCCCGGGGCGATTCCACCAGCATGGCGGCGAAGACCTCCCGGGCTCGGTCCAGTTCCTTGTCATCGACCAGAAACTGGGCATAGAGCGTCCGCAGGCCCTGATCCCGGGGGTGTTCGGCAACGAAGCGTTCGAGGGTCGCCCGCGCTTCCTCCTTGCGGTCCAGATCCTTCAGCAACTGAACCAGGAAGAGGCGAGGTTCGGTCCAGTCCGGGCGTAACTCGGTCGCCCGCCGGGCCGCCTCCACCGCCTCATCGTTGCGCTCCGCGCCGGCAGCCACCAGGGCACGGGCAAACCAGGCGTCCGCGTTCTCCGGCTCCCCCTGCGTCAGGAGCTCCATCAATTCCATGCGCTGACCCGGTGGGCGGAGCTTGTGCACCAGGCGGGCAAG
The DNA here is from genome assembly GCA_006227775.1 of Gammaproteobacteria bacterium. Taxonomy (GTDB): domain Bacteria; phylum Pseudomonadota; class Gammaproteobacteria; order Chromatiales; family Chromatiaceae; genus M0108. The sequence continues at coordinate 9,602 of SBFV01000412.1, forward strand.
CTGCACGAAACCGCTCTCGCCCTCGTCCGAGGTCAGGTTGACGAGTCGGCGCAGATGATACATGGCACCGTCCAGATCTTCCCGGCGGAGCCGTACGAAGGCGGCGATCTGATGGGCGGCCAGGGAGTCGGGGGCGATATCCAGCCACAAGGCCACCCCCTGCCCTATGGCAGGTTCGTCTCCCCAGGCCAGGGCAGCTCGCGTCGCCTTTTCCGCCAGGGCACCATCCCGAGCAAGCTGGGCGGCTTCCAGCAGATACTGAAAGGCCAGCCGGTGATTACCGCGCTGGGCGGCAATCTGGCCGGCCAGGACATGAAAGACGATCTCCTTGGTCAGACCAGTGGGGGGTTGCCTGGCCTCCGGAGCCAGCGGCGTATCGACCTGTACCGGCCCCATGGAGGCCGAAACCGTGGGCTGGCCCTCGGGCGGGAGATCCCCCGCCACCGCCTGGGGCGTAAGCGGGCAGAACGCTATAAGGAGGGATAATGTCAGGGGGTGGGCAGGGCGCATGGGCATCGCTTCTGGGGATGGCCTGGGGAAGGCACTGGTACAGCACCGGGCGTCCAGTATAAGCCGCGGGTTGCGGCAGAAAAACCGGGCCGGCACACAGAACGGGACATCGGGTCGGACTGGCCTATATCAAGGTAACGCCATCCATAAGGCGGAGGAACGGCATCCGAGGCTTGCATCCACCGCCCCGATACCCAAGAATCGCATCCGTTTCCACTTCCCATACCGCACCATGACCCTTCTGGCCGTCGGACTCAATCATAAAACCGCCCCGGTGGAGATCCGCGAGCGCATCGCCTTCGGACCGGACATCCTGGCCGGTGCCCTGCGCAGCCTGGCGGAGGACCCCGCCCTCAGCGAGGGCGCTATCCTCTCCACTTGTAACCGTACTGAAATTTATTGTGTCCTCAACGGGACACGGCGGGAGGGTCTTGCCGACTGGCTCGGCCGCTTTCACGGCCTGGAGGCCGACCGTATCGCCCCCTACCTCTACACCCACGTCGACCGGGCAGCCGTCATCCACCTCCTCGAGGTCGCCAGTGGCCTGGATTCCATGGTGCTGGGGGAACCGCAGATCCTCGGCCAGGTCAAGTCAGCCTTTCAGACCGCCTGTGACCATGGCACCGCCGGCAAACTGCTGGGCCGTCTCTTCCAGCATACCTTCGCCGTCGCCAAGCAGGTGCGCACCGACACGGCGATCGGTTCCAGTCCCGTGTCCGTCGCCTTCGCCGCGGTCAGCCTGGCGCGGCAGATCTTTAGCGATCTCAAGGATCAGACCGCCCTGCTCATCGGCGCCGGGGAGACCATTGAACTGGCCGCGCGCCACTTGCGCCAGCAGGGCGTCGGCCGCATCGTCGTCGCTAACCGCACCGTGGAACGGGCTCACGCCCTGGCCGCGGAATTCGATGGCTATGCCATCGCCCTGACCGAGCTCGGGAGCCACCTGCCGGAGGCGGATATCGTCATCTCCTCCACCGCCAGCCCCATTCCCGTCCTCGGAAAGGGTACCGTGGAGCGGGCCCTCAAGGTGCGCAAGCACCGGCCCATGTTTATGGTCGACATCGCCGTGCCCCGCGACATCGAGCCGGAAGTGGGCGATCTCAGCGACGTCTACCTCTACACCGTAGACGATCTCAAAGACGTGGTGGAAGACGGGATGCGCTCCCGCCAGGCGGCCGCCGCAGCGGCTCGGGAGATCATTGACCTCCACGCCACCGAGTTCCTCGCCTGGCTGCGTTCCCTGGACGCGGTCGACCTGATCCAGGACTTCCGGCGCAGCGCGGAGACCCTCCGAGACCAGGTCCTGGCCCAGGCCCGCCGTCGCCTGGAAACAGGCAAACCGCCGGACGAGGTGCTCGCCTTCCTGGCCAACACCCTCACCAGCAAGTTTCTCCATGTCCCCAGCGCCCGTCTGCGGCAGGCGGGCAGGGAAGGTGAGGCCGAGTTGCTGGAGGCCGCCAACACCTTGTTCGATCTGGGCCACGAGCGCAGGGCCTCATGAATTCCTCCATCCAGGGTAAGCTGGAGCGCCTCGCCGAGCGCCATACCGAGATCACCGCCCTGCTGGCGGAACCTGAAATCCAGGGCGATCCTTCCCGTTTCCGCGCCTTGAGCCAGGAGTATGCCCAACTCGATCCCCTTGCCCTCGCCTATGGCGACTTCCAGCGGGCGGAACTGGACCTGGCCGCCGCCGAGGCCCTGCTCGCCGACGCGGAAATGGCGGAACTGGCCCGGGAGGAGATCGAGGTGGCCCGGCAGCGCTGCGCGATCCTGGAGCCCGAGTTACTGCGCCTGCTGATCCCACCGGATCCCCATGACCAGGCCAATGTCTTCCTCGAGGTCCGCGCCGGCACCGGGGGCGCGGAGGCCGCCCTTTTCGCCGCCGACCTGCTGCGGATGTACCTGCGATACGCCGAGATCCGTGGCTGGCGGACGGAACAGATCAGTGCCAGCGAGGGCGAGCTCGGTGGCTTCAAGGAGGTGGTGGCGCGGATCAGCGGCAGCGGTGTTTTTTCCCGCCTCAAGTTCGAGTCCGGCGCCCATCGGGTGCAGCGCGTTCCCGAGACCGAATCCCAGGGGCGCATCCACACCTCCGCCTGCACCGTCGCCATTCTGCCGGAGGCGGAGGCGGTGGAAGAGGTGGATATCGACCCCAAGGACCTGCGCGTCGACACCTACCGCTCCTCCGGCGCCGGAGGGCAGCATGTCAACAAGACCGACTCGGCGGTGCGCATCACCCACCTCCCCAGCGGCATCGTCGTCGAGTGCCAGGACGAACGCTCCCAGCACAAGAACCGCGCACGCGCCCTGTCCCTCCTCCAGGCCAGACTCTTGGCCCAGGCCCAGGAGGCCCAGACCAGCGAACTGGCCCAGTCCCGCAAGCTCCAGGTCGGCAGCGGCGACCGCTCCGAGCGCATCCGTACCTACAATTTCCCCCAGAACCGGGTCACGGACCACCGCATCAACCTGACCCTCTACAAGCTGGAGGAGATCCTGCTCGGCCAGCTCGACCAGATCATCGAACCCCTGCTCCAGGAATACCAGGCCGAGCAACTGGCGGCCATGATGGATGCCTGAGGGCCTCCACCCCAGCTTCACCCGGGGCGGCCGGGGATTGACCGCACCCTAAGGGGCCCATGATCGACCCTGACGATCCCGAGGGGCAGCCTTCTTCACCCCTGGCGATGAAAAAGCCTGGGCCGCATTTTCCTGTTAATCCCTCTCACCCCGGGGACTCTGGCCTGGCGGATGCACCGATGCCCACCCCCAACCTGGGTAACCTCCTGACGGATGCCAGGCATCGGCTCCTGGACTTACCCCAGGCCGAACCCCGGCTGGAGGCGGAATTGTTGCTCATGTCCGCGACGGGGTTAAGCCGCGAGGTCCTGCTGGCATGGCCGGAGCGCTTCCCCACGCCGGCCCAGGCCCACCGCTTCGCCAATTTACTGGCCCGCCGCCTGGCCGGAGAGCCCATCGCCCACATCCGCGGCCGCCAGGCCTTCTGGAACCAGGAGCTGAGGATCACCCCCGACACCCTCATCCCCCGTCCGGAGACCGAACTGCTGGTGGAGGTCGCCCTGGAACTGCTGCCCGCTGAGGCATCGCTGGTGGTGGCGGATGCGGGCACCGGCAGTGGCGCCATCGCCCTGGCCCTGGCCCTGGAACGTCCCTCCTGGACCCTGATCGCCCTGGAAATCAGCCCCGGCGCGGCGACGGTAGCGGCGGACAACCTCCGTCGGCATGGCGCCACCAACGCCCAGGTTGTCCGTTCCGACTGGCTCGCCCCCCTGGTCCCGGCCAGCCTTGAGGCCCTGATCGCCAATCCGCCCTACATCCCCACCGGCGATCCCCACCTGGGCCGGGGCGATCTGCCCCGGGAGTCACGCACCGCCCTGGCCGCCGGCCCGGATGGCCTGGACGCCATCCGCCGGCTTGTTTCCCAGGCCCGCATCCGCCTCAAACCCCGGGGTCTGCTCGCGCTGGAGCATGGGTTCGATCAGGATCTGGCCGTGCGGGACCTGCTGGCGGTGGCCGGCTTCATGGACATCGCTACCAGGCCGGACCTGTCCGGCCACCCGAGGGTCACCTTGGGTTTCCTGCCATGAACGACGACCAGCTTCTGCGCTACAGCCGCCAGATCATGCTCCCGGCCATCGGCATCGAGGGTCAGGAACGCCTGCTCCGTTCCCGGGTATTGATCGTCGGCCTCGGCGGCCTGGGTTCCCCCGTCGCCCTCTACCTCGCCGCCGCCGGGGTAGGCACCCTGGTGGTGGCGGACTTCGACCGGGTGGACCTGAGCAACCTCCAGCGCCAGATCCTCCACACCACGGACCGCTTGGATCTGCCCAAGGTTGACTCCGCCCGTCGGAGTCTGGGGGCCATCAACCCGGAAGTGAAGGTGCAAGGCTTCGCCGGCCTGATCGACACGGATGCGCTGCCGCCACTGCTGGCCAAGGTGGATGTCGTCGTCGACTGCTGCGACAACTTCCCTACCCGCTTCGCCCTCAACGCCGCTTGCCACCGGGCGGGCATCCCCCTCATCTCCGGCGCCGCCATCCGCGCCGAGGGACAGGTCACCGTTTTTTCCGGCACCCCCGGCGGCCCCTGCTATCAGTGCCTCTATCCCCGGGAGGGCCAGACCGGCGAGACCTGCACCCACAACGGCGTCCTCTCGCCCCTCGTCGGCATCGTCGGGGCCATCCAGGCCGCGGAGACCCTGAAGGTCCTCACCGGGGCCGGCCAGACCCTGGCGGGGCGTCTGCTGCTCATCGATGCCCTGCGCATGGAATTCCGCACCCTGCAATTGCCACCGGACCCGTCCTGCCCCGTCTGCGGACCCGGCGGCCAAGGTCTACAATCACAAGCACCCGCTCCCCACTAACCGCCGCGCCTCCGCCCCGGCCGGGGCCGCCCTCAACCCGGTGATACCACCATGCGCTTTCATGTCAGCCCCGCCGAGATCAAGCAGGCCAACATCCCCCACGAGATCTTTTTGACCAATCTCATCGCCAACCATATTCTGCTGACCGTCGGCCTTGGCGGCCTGGCCGGCAGTTTTCCCTGGGTCATGGCGATCCCGCCCCTCGTCTCCTTCAGCCTTCTCGGCTACACCCTCTGGCGGGCGCGCCAGGCCCTGCGCCGGGACCCCTGGTATCCCATGTGCCACTGGCAGGTCTGCGCTCGTCGCAGCCGCTTCTTCATCGTTATGCTCCTCCTCCTGCTGGTGGTCGGGTTCCTGGGATGGATCGGCCACACCCAGTTCGGGCTGAGAAAGGAGGCGGTGTGGGCCATCGTCATCGGCATGGGCATCCTGCCGGTCATGGTCACCGTCCTGGTCCTGATCCTCTTCGAGTCCGAGGCCCTCTATCACGCCAATCAGGCCAAGCTTCCCGCCTGGGTGGTGGAGCGCCATCCCCCTCCCCCGGAGATCACCCCCATCGAGGAGGTCAAACCGCACTATTACGATTGAGCCGGAGGCCACCGCACCCGGTCTCCGCCCTATTCGCAAGGGAGGCGCCACCGGCCATTTTCACCAAGTCGGTCTGGCTCAGCCCCAGTCCTGCCAGGAAGAAAGGTGGGGGG
>SBFV01000311.1 GCA_006227775.1 Gammaproteobacteria bacterium
GGAGACCTTGGAGGCGCCGAAGTTGGCGCCGGCGCTGATGCCGCTGATCTTGAAGTCGTGGGTCTGACCGTGAAATTTGAGCTGACCCTTACCGAAGCTGCCACCGACGATGAAGGCGATCTGGGTCTCGTCGATACTGACGGTGCCGGAGGGTTTCTTGGGGGCGGCCTTCTCCGCCAGGGCGGGTTCCAGCGCCAACAGGGCCAGACCGGCCAGGGCATGGGTCAGGAAGACACGGCGATTAATCATGTTTTGCTCCAGAAAAGGGCCCCAGGCCGTCATCGCGGCTGACCTGGGAAGGAAAGGGGGGTTCAGGACCTAGGGGCTGCCCACCCGGGGATAAGGCCCCTGGCGGGAAACGGGGAGGGAATTTACCACAGCCGCCTGGCCCTGGCCCCAGCGGGATCGCCGAACCTGGCTCAGAGGAAGTTCAGTTCGGCATGAAAGAGACGCTCCACCGAGTGAATCTGACCCTTGTCCGCCAGGAAGAGGACGACGCGATCCTCGGCGGCGAGGCGGGTGTCGTGGTGGGGGAACAGCAATTGGCCCTGACGGGCGATGACGCCGACGCTGGTGCCGGCGGGCAGCCCCAGTCGGTTGATGGGGCGGCCGATGACCCGGGAGGTGCGGTGATCGCCATGAACGGTGAGCTCGATGGCCTCCGCGGCGCCACGGCGCAGGGCATGGACGGCCACCACATCGCCTCGGCGGATGTGGGTGAGGATAGCGCCGATGGTGACCTGGGCGGGGGAGATGGCGATATCGACGGCGTAATCCTGCACCAGGTCGATATAACCCCCGGTATTGACGATGGCGATGGTCTTGCGCACTCCCAGTTGCTTGGCCAGGGCCGCGGAAATGATATTGTCCTCCTCGTCGCTGGTCAGGGCGCAGAAAACGTCGGTGCTGGCGATATCCTCCTCCCGCAGCAGGTCGGCATCCCCGGCGTCGCCGTGCAGGACGCGGATGTCGTCATCCAGATTTTCGACCAGTTCGCGGCAGCGACCGGCATCCAGTTCCAGGATCTTGACCCGGTGCCGTCCGACCAGACGTTCCGCCAGTTGCTTGCCGATGTTGCCCCCACCCGCGATCATGACGTTTCGATAGGGGGCCTGAGAGGGATGGAAGGCGCCGATGAAGCGGGAGAGCGCCTCCCGAGCGGCGAGGAAGAAGATCTCATCCTGGGCCTCCACCCGGGTCGTTCCCTCCGGCATGATGACCTGTCCGCGCCGGTAAATGGCCACCAGCCGGCAGGCGAGGCCGGGGACTTGCTGGGGAAGCTGGTGCAGCGGCTGCCCCATCATGGGACTGCCCGCCAGCACCCTGACTACCGCCAGTTGGGCGCGACCGTCGATGAAATCCAGTATCTGCAGGCATCCCGGTTGATCGATGAGGTGCGCGATGGCGTCGGTGACCAGCCGTTCCGGACTGACGATATGGTCGATGGGAATGGTTCTGAGGGTGAAAAGCTCCGGATGGGCCAGATAATGGGGGTCGCGCACCCTTGCCAGCCGGGTCGGCGTCTTGAACAGGACATGGGCCAGGAGACAGGCGACCATGTTGGTTTCATCGCTGTTGGTGACGGCCAGAATCAGGTCGGCCCCTTCGATGCCCGCCTCGATCAGGACCTCCGGATGGGCGGCATGGCCGATCACCGTGCGCAGGTCCAGGCGCTCCTGGAGGAGTCGCAACAGCTCCGGGTCACGGTCGATGACGGTGATGTCGTTTTCCTCGCTGGCCAGGTTCTGAGCCACGGTACGACCGACCTGGCCAGCGCCAAGGATGAGAATATTCATGGGCCTTAACCCCTCGGCTCCGGCGCGTCCGGATCAGTGCCGCCAATAAGCGGGCAGGAAGAGAATGAGCAGGGTGAAGATTTCCAGCCGTCCCAGCAGCATGCCAAAGGTCCCCAGCCATTTGACCGTGTCGTTGACCTCCGCGAAGCTGACGGCGACCTTACCCAGGCCCGGACCACAGAGATTGATGGTGGCCTGGACGGCGCCGAAGGCCGAGACCAGGTCCAGCCCGGCCCCCATCATCGCCAGGGTCAGCAAGAGGGTGCTGGAGATATAGAGGACGTAAAAGCCCCAGACGGAGAACATGATCTGATCGGAGATGGGGCGGCGCCCCAGCTTGATGATGGTCACCGCCTGGGGGTGCGCCAGTTGAAAGAGCTGGCGCAAGCCGAGCTTGGCGAGGAGCTGAACACGCACGACCTTGATGCCCCCCGCCGTCGAGCCGGCGCAGCCCCCGATGAAGGACAGGGTCACCAGCACCAGGGGCAGATAGAGGGGCCAGTCGGCGAAGACCGCCGTGGTGAATCCCGTACTGGTGAGGATGGAGGCGACCTGGAAGGCCCCATGGCGCAGGGCCTCCCAGCCGGTGGCATAGGTCCCGGCCAGGTAGAGGGTGACGGCGACGATCAGGGTCCCGCCCAGGAAGATGAGGCCATAGGCCCGCGCCTCCGAATCCTTAACGAAGGGTCTGAGGGAGCGGCGCTGCAAGGCCAGATAATGCACCGCGAAATTGACCCCGCCCGCCAGCATGAAGAAGATGGCGATGCCGTCGATGAGGGGATTGTTCCAATGACCGAAGCTGGCGTCATGGGTGGAAAAGCCCCCGGTGCCGACGGCCGCGTAGGCGTGACCAATGGCGTCGAAGAGGCTCATGCCCGCCACCCAGAAGGCCAGGGCGCAGGCGACGGTCAGGGCGAGATAGACCAGCCAGAGGGAGCGGACCGTATCGGCGATGCGCGGGGTCATCTTTTCGTTCTTGGTCACGCCGGAGCTCTCGGCCCGATAAAGCTGCATGCCACCGACGCCCAGCAAGGGCAGCACGGCGACCGCCAGGACGACAATGCCGACACCGCCGAGGAAGTTGAGCTGCTGGCGGTGATACTGAATGGAAGGCGGTAACTGGTCGATGCCGCTCCCGATGACCGTGGCGCCCGTGGTGGTGAAGCCGGAGACCGATTCGAAGACGGCGTCCGTCAGCCCCCAATGCAGTCCGATCTCGAAGGGCAGGGCCCCGACCATGCCCAAGAGCACCCAGAAGACGGTGACCACCAGGAAGCCGTCACGGACCGAGAATTCATGCTGCTGGCGCCAATTCGGCAGCCACAGCAGGGCGCCGGCCCCAAGGGTCAGCAGGAGGGAGGCAGCAAAGACACCCGCCTGTCCGTCGCCGTAGAACAGCGCTATGCCGATGGAGGGCAGAAAGGCCAGGCTGTAAAGCACCAGCAGGATGCCAAACAGCCGCAGGATTGCGCGCCAATGCATGGTAAACGTCGGTAGGCCCGACCCGCCGAAGGGTTAGGGCGCGGCGCCGGCCGAACGCCGGTCCGCGGCCAGAGGGTGGTAAGAACGATAACGGCGACAGCCGCTCGCGAATGTATTGGCGGCATTATCCAAACCCCGTATGGCGGTGGTCACATAAAGATTTCGTAAAATTTTAACGAAGATTTTACTTTTCCCGCCGCCAAAAATCGGCACCATGGCCCCCGTGACCATGCCAATTGTTCCGTCTTGCGGACTTCCGCTGGATGCCCGTCGATTGTTCGGCTGCCAGTCGGTCGAAAATAACGACTGATCATAGGTCCGTCCCCCACTGACCACTACCCACTGACCACTCCCGTCCATGGCCGTGACTCTCCCCCAGCCCCCAAGCTGGCCTAGGCGCGTTCCCCCCCTGGGGCCCTATCTCTTCGCCATCGCCGTCGTCGCGGTCACGGTCGCGATCGCCTTCCTGTTGCCCTGGCTCTTCCCTCATGCCAGCCGTGCCCTGTTGTTCCTCATCGGCGTCCTGGTGGTCTCCGCCAAGGCCAGCCTGGGCCCCTCCTTGCTGGCCAGCTTTCTCAGCTTCCTGGCCTTCAATTTCTTCTTCACCGAGCCGGTGCATACCCTCAAGGTCACGGACGACGGCGATGTGACGACCCTGATCTTCTTTCTGCTGGTATCGGCCATTTCCGGCAACCTGGCCTCGCGCATGCGCCAGGAGATGGCCGAACGGCAAGCCTCCCTGGAACGGATTTCCCGCCTCTACGCCTTCAGCCGCCGCCTGACATCCGCCGTGGGCACGACGGAGGTGCTCGACGCCCTGATCGACCAGCTCGCCCCGCTTGCCGGCACCAGGATACCCGCCATCCGGATATTCCTCGCCGAGGGCGGTCAGGACCAGCGGCCAGGCCCCCTCCCCCGGGAGGCGCGGCGGCATGGGGACGACCGGCCCCTGACGCCGGCGGAGCTGGATGCCGCCTGGGCGGGACGAAGCCCCGAGCCCTTCATCCGCGGCGACTGGCTTTTCCTGCCCCTGACCACGGATCGCGGCACCTTCGGCCTGGTGGCCCTGGCCGCGGCGCGGGACCCGACGGCCGTGGAATCCGCGCGCAATCTCTGCGATCAGGCGGCGGTGGCCCTCGACCGTACCCGCCTGGCGGCGGACCTGGAGCAGGCCAAGCTGGTCTCCGAAACCGAACAGTTGCGCTCCGCCCTGCTGTCCTCCGTGTCCCACGACCTGCGCACCCCCCTGGCCTCCATCATCGGCTCCGCCACCAGCCTGCTGGAGTATGGCGAGGCCTTCAGCGCCGCTGACCGTCGCGACCTGCTGGCCACGGTCGCCGCCGAGGCCAAACACCTGGACCGACACATCCAGAACCTGCTCGACATGACCCGCCTGGGTCAGGGCAAGCTCCAGCTCAAACGGGACTGGGTGGATGTGCATGACGTCATCGCCGGGGCGCTCGCCCGCCTGGCGGAAGTCTTCACCGGCCTGGAGGTCAGGGTATGGATCGAGCCCGAGGTCCCCCTCCTCTGGGTCCAGGGCACCCTGATCGAACAGGCCCTGGTCAACCTCCTCGACAATGCCGCCAAATTCTCGCCGGCAGGGGGACGGATCGACATCCGCGCCGAGCGGGTCGGCGGGGAGGTTTGCATCGACCTCAGCGACCAGGGTCCCGGTATCCCGCCGGAGGAGCGGGAGAGGATTTTCGACCTCTTCTATTCGGTGAGCCGGGGTGACCGCGACCACCGGACCGGCAGTGGCCTGGGGCTGGCCATCTGCCGGGGCATGGTCGCCGCCCATGGCGGCCAGGTCCGGGCACTGCCGGGGGAAGGGGGTCATGGCACCCGCATGCGGCTCAGCCTGCCCCTGGTGAACCCGGAGTTCATGCCCCTGCCGGAGGACCGGCCATGAGCAGTCCCTCTGGCGAAACCCTGCTGATCGTCGAGGACGAGGCCCAGATCCGCAAATTCGTCCGCATCAGCCTGGAGGCCCAGGGCTACCAGGTCCGGGAGGCGCGTCTGGGGGAGGAGGGCCTGGCCAGTTGCGTGGCCTCGCCACCCCAACTGGTGGTCCTCGATCTGGGGCTCCCCGACCTGGACGGACTGGATTTCATCCGCCGCCTGCGGGCCTGGTCCACCCTCCCCATCCTGGTCCTGTCGGTGCGGGCCTCCGAGACGGAGAAGATCCAAGCCCTGGACGCCGGCGCCAACGACTATGTCACCAAGCCCTTCGGTATCGGCGAGCTCATGGCCCGGGTTCGGGTGCTGTTGCGCAAGGAAGAGCGCCGGGACGCCCCCTCGGCCCGCTTCGCCTTCCCGGGGCTGCGGGTGGATCTGGCGCGCCGGGAGGTCGAGGTCGACGGCCTGCCGGTGAGCTTGTCGCGCAAGGAGTTCGCCCTGCTCAGCCTGCTGGTCTCCAGCCAGGGGCAGGTCCTGACCCACGA
>SBFV01000155.1 GCA_006227775.1 Gammaproteobacteria bacterium
AGTCCACGGCCTCGGGCGGCACGCCCAGATCGGCCAGGGCGGCCAGGACCCGGGGCACGGCCTGGTTGGTGCCGGTGTCGATGATGGCGGCATGACCGTCCTGCAGCATGAGGTGGATGGCGGCGAGGCCGGGCCTCAGGTACTCGGCATCCAGGGCATGGATGCCATGGTCGTAGTGGAGCGGCGGGGCAGCGGTCATGGCAGGGGCTCAGCGGGGCGGGAAATGGATGACGTTGTCCGGCGGCGGCGTCTCATCCCCTCGGGCGGGCAGGATCAGGTTCACGTCCAGGACGCGGTCGCCCAGGAGATAGACACGTCCCGGCAGGCGGTTGTCGCCGTTGTCGGAAAACTCGAAGGCGAATTCACGGTAGATGGCGGCCCGCTGGTTGTCGTCCCGCCTCAGGCGCATGCGGGCCAGGGATACCGTGTCGTCCAGGAATTGCACGCCGGCCCGCTGGCAGACCCGTCGGGCCGCCAGGATGGCCAGTTCACGCTTCTTCAGGCTGTCCCACCAGAGCCAGGCGGCCGCGAACAGGGCCGCGGACACCCAGATCTCCCAGGTCATGAAGGTGTTTCGGATTCAGGCTTGACCGGCGGCAGGAACAGGGCGCACACCGGCTGGGTCTGACGCCCGCGTCGGTAGCCAGCGTCGGCCGTGACAGCAGCGGGGGTGGGGGCTGCAGCGCGGACCGGCGGAGGCGGTGGCGCCAGGCTGGGCAGCGGGGTGATGGCAAGGTCGCGGCTGATGAACCTCTCCACCCCGGCCAGCAGCTTGTCCTCCTCGCTGGAGACCAGGGAGATGGCAAGGCCGGAGGCCCCGGCCCGACCGGTGCGGCCGATGCGGTGAACGTAGTCCTCCGGCGAATAGGGCAGCTCGAAGTTCACCACGCAGGGCAACTCGGCGATGTCGATGCCTCGGGCAGCGATGTCGGTGGCCACCAAGAGCTTGATCTTGCCCTGCTTGAAGCCCTCCAGGGCCTGGAGGCGGTCGATCTGGGTCTTGTCGCCGTGGATGGCGGCCACTTCGAGGCCGCGCCGTTGCAGGCGGCGGGCCAGCTTGTCGGCGGCGATCTTGGTCCGGGTGAACACCAGGGCCTGGGGCAACTCCCGCGCCCGTACCACCCGGATGAGGGCATCGATCTTGTCGTCCTCGGCCACCTTGTGCACCACCTGCTCGACGGTCTCCGCCGCGGTGTTCTTGCGGGCCACCTCCACCTTGAGGGGATCGCGCAGGAAGCTGTTGGCCAGGCGGGTGATGGGCTCGTCGAAGGTCGCGGAGAAGAGCAGGGTCTGGCGCGTCTTGGGCAGGAGGGCGAGGATGCGCTTGAGGTCAGGGAGGAAGCCCATGTCCAGCATGCGGTCAGCCTCGTCCAGGACCAGGAACTGGACCTGGTTGAGCAGCGTCATCTTGTTGCCGGCATGATCGAGCAGGCGCCCGGGCGTCGCCACCAGGACCTCCACGCCGGCCCGCAGGGCCGCTTCCTGCTCGTTCATGTTGACACCACCGTAGACCACCGTGCTGCGCAGGGGCAGGTGCTTGGCGTAGGCCACCACGCTCTCGTGGACCTGGATGGCCAGTTCCCGGGTGGGCGCCAGCACCAGGGCGCGCACCGGGTGGCGGGCCGGCGAGGTGCTGGTATTGGCATGGGGCTTGATCTGATGCAGCAGGGGCAGCGCGAAGGCGGCGGTCTTGCCGGTACCGGTCTGGGCCTGGGCCAGCAGATCACGGCCAGCGAGGACCAGGGGGATGGCCTCCTTCTGGATCGGCGTGGGCACGCTGTAGCCGAGTTCGGACACAGCCCGGACGAGCTCGGGTGCGAGCTTGAGTTCTGCGAAGGTTATCGCCGCTTCCAGGGCGGAGGGTTCGGTCATGGGCGCTGCTTGCGATGCGTTTTCAGGCTATTGACCGCCATTCTAGCCCACTCTGCTGGTCGGCCACCCCTATCCAGTCCATCTCGCAGCCCAGAGCGTCAGCGAGGGCGGCCTGGGCCAGGGCGGGGGTGTTGTTTTCCTCTGAGAGGTGGGCCGCCACCACATGCTGCAGGCCGGCATGCTTCACCCGCCCCATGAGGACACCGGCGGCCTGGTTGTCCAGGTGGCCATAGCGGCCGAGGATGCGGGTCTTGAGGGAAGGCGGGTAGCTGCCTGCCTTGAGCATGTCCACGTCGTGGTTGCACTCCAGCACCAGGGCATCGCAGCCGGTCAGCATCATCGTCATATGGTCGGTGACGTGGCCCACATCGGTGAGCAACCCGAAGCGGCGGGCGCCGTCGCTGACGATGTACTGGACCGGCTCACGGGCGTCATGGGGCACGGGATACGGATGGAATTCCAGGTCGCCGATGGCGAAGACGGTATGGCTGTCGATGACGCTGACAGCAGGCAGGTCGCTGCTGGCGGCCAGCATGGCATGGCAGCCATGGGTCAGGTGAATGCGGGCATCGTAGCGGGCGGCGAAGCGGGCGACGCCGCGGCCGTGGTCGCTGTGTTCATGGGTGACCACCACCGCATCGACCATGTCCGGCTCGATGCCCAGGCGCTGCAGGCGTTGGGCAGTTTCGCGGACTCCGAAGCCGCAGTCCAGGAGGACCCGGGTCGCGCCCGACTCCAGGAGCCAGGCGTTGCCCTTGCTACCGCTGCCCAGGCAGGCGAAGCGCACTACTTGAGTTGCTCGTGCAGCAGCTTGGCGATGCGGTTGCCGGTCTCGTTGCTGGCCGGGCTTCCGTTCTCCATGTAGACGCCGACCTCGCTCTTGTCGTCGGCCTTGCCGGTCACCCGCACCCGGTATTTCTCGGCCTTGGCTGCCTCATCATCGCTGCGCCAGAAGGCCAGCTTGGACAGGAAACCCTCCTCCTTCTTGCCCGCCTCGGGATCGGCATAGCGCACGAAGTAGATCCCCTTGGCACGGTCGCGGTCCTCGACGGCGAAGCCGATGCGGTCCAGGGCCAGGCCGACCCGGCGCCAGGCGCGATCGAAGGCCTCCGGCAGCAACAGACCCGGGGCGCCGTCGGCCACCTTGGCCAGGGTCGCCTGAGGCGGCGCGGCCTGGCCGGCAAGCAGGGTCTGGGCCCTGGCCTCCTCGACACCGAAGCGGACCATCAGGCGGCGTAGCATCTCCGCCTCCAGTTCGGGATCGGCCGGCCGGGGCTGCCAGACGGTGCGGCCCTGGCCCTGGTCGCCGCCAGCCTGGGTACCCTCGAACACCTCGAACATGCCGCGGTGGCTGATGTAGATCTCGGTGCCCTTGCCGTCGGCGGCAGGCTCCAGGCGGGTACGGAACTTGTCCCGCTCGGCGGTGGAATAGAGGCCGTCGATGACCTTGCCGAGCAGGTTGCGCAGGGCATCCTGGGGGATCTTAGCGCGATTCTCGGCCCAGTCCGTTTCCATCACGCCGGCATCGGGCATCTCCACGTTGACGATGAAGCCCAGTTCCTGCCAGAAATCCTTCATGACAGGCCAAACCTCCTGGGCGGGCATGTCCACCACCAGCCAGCGCTGGCTGCCGGCCCGCTCTATCCGCACCTTGTCCACCGTGGGCAGGATCTGGCTGCCCTGGGCAACCGCCTGGCTACCGCGCTCCTGGCTGTAGGCCGAATAGGTGGCGCTGCCCTGACCGGCGGTCTCAGGGATAACGTAGCGGTTGTCGGCCGAGGGCATCACCAGGTCCGGCGGCACCTCGAGAGTGGGCCGGGTGGTGGCGGACTTGTAGTCGATCTCCTTGCCCTGCATGAAGGAGCAGCCGCCCAGTGCGACAGCGGCGGCGGCCAGGAAAATGGGTGTACGCATGATCTCGGGTTCCTCAGAGGGCGCCTGCTTCGCGCAGGGCGGTACGGATGGTTTCGTGGTGTTGGGCGGAAAGGGGGGTCAGGGGCAGGCGGATACCGCCATCGATGCGCCCCATCTCCATCAGGGCCCACTTCACCGGGATGGGGTTGGCCTCGACGAACAGCTTCTGGTGCAGGGACAGGAGACGCAGGTTGATGCTGCGGGCCGTGGCCAGGTCGCCGGCGAAGGCCGCCGCGCACACCTCGTGCATCAGGCGGGGGGCGACATTGGCGGTGACCGAGATGACGCCGTGACCGCCCAGGAGCATCAGGGCCAGGCCGCTGGCATCGTCGCCGCTGTAGATGGCGAAACCCGCCGGGGCCCGCTTTATGAGGTCGGTGCCGCGCTCGATGTTGCCGGTGGCGTCCTTGATGCCGATGATGCCCGGCACCTGGGCCAGGCGCAGGGCGGTGTCATTGCTGATGTCAGACACCGTACGACCGGGGACGTTGTAGAGGACCACCGGCAGGTCCACAGCCTCGGCGATGGCCTTGAAGTGCTGGTAGAGGCCTTCCTGGGTGGGCTTGTTGTAGTAGGGAGCGACCGAGAGGCCGGCGCTGGCCCCGGCCTCCTTGGCGCAGCGGGTCAGCTCGATGGCCTCGGAGGTGGAATTGGCGCCGGTGCCGGCGATGACCGGGATCCGGCCTGCCGCCTGCTCCACGGCAGTCCGGATCAGGAGGCAATGCTCCTCCGGGCTGACCGTGGGGGATTCCCCAGTGGTTCCCACGATGACGATGCCGTCGGTGCCTTCGGCAACGTGCCAGTCAACCAGGGCGCGCAGGCGCGCGAGATCCAGCCCGCCATCGGGCAACATGGGGGTGACGATCGCGACGAGACTGCCGGTCAGCATTTGCGGGGACTCACTCTAAGAAAGCGAAAATTGTAGCCGTTAGGGCCTGACTGCACAAAGCCGTTGCACCCGCCTGGGAGGCGCCGCCTCCTGCACGTCCTCATAGGCCACCACCCGCAACTGACCGCGCACCATCTCCAAAAGTTCGCCGGGCATCAGGAGGTGGGCCGGGTTGCGTGGCCGACCGATCCTTTCCTGGCCCAGGGCGTAGGTCTCGTAGATCAGCACGCCGCCCTTGGCGAGGGCGGCAACGAGGTGGGGAAACAGGGGCCGGTGCAGGTAGTTGGTCACCACGACGCCCCCATAGGCCCCGTCTGCGAAGGGCCATGGGGCATGCTCAAGATCGTGTTCCAGCCAGCGGATGTCCGCCTGCCCCGGCGCAGCCTCGGGTTGGACGGGTTCCCGATCGACGGCATCGACGGGGTGGCCCAGTCCGGCCAGCATCAAGGCATGGCGGCCGCCGCCGCAGGCCACATCCAGCACGCGAGCGCCCGCGGGAATCAGGCCGGCCCAGCGCGTGACCCAGTCGGACGGATTCACGGCCCCACCAGCCCCTGCATGGCGGCCTTGCCCACATCCAGGCTGCGCAGCCAGAGCCCGTCCAGGAAGGCCGGCATGTAGATCAGGGCAAAATAAAGGACGAGGAAGCCTGCGCCGATGGTGATGGGGAAGCCCACCGCGAAGATGTTCAACTGGGGCGAAGCCCGGGTCATCATGCCGATGGCGAGGTTGGCCGCCAGCAGGGCCGCAGTGACGGGCAGTGCGATGTGGAGGCCGGTCATGAAGATGCTGCCGCCCCACACCACCAAGGCCATCAGGCCCTGGCTGGAGAAGGACAGGCCGCCGATGGGAATGTCATGGAAGCTCTGCCACAGTGCCGCGATGACCAGATGATGGCCGTTGAAGGCGAACAGGATCAGCGCGGCGGTAATGACCAGGAGTTGGGACAGGACCGCAGTCTGGGCCCCGTTGATGGGGTCGAACAGGCTGGCGAAGGAGAGGCCCATCTGCAGCCCCATGATGTGGCC
>SBFV01000355.1 GCA_006227775.1 Gammaproteobacteria bacterium
CAAGGTGGGCCATCTGTGGCTTGACGCACAGCAGGACCACGTCGGCCTCGGCCTGGGCCTGGGTATTGTCGGCGGTGACTTGCACCCCGTAGTAGCTGGCGAGCTGGTCCCGCTTGTCCGCTTCCGGTTCGCTGACGATGAGGTGAGCCGGATCGTAACCGTCACTGACCAGACCGGCGATCAGGCTGCTCGCCATGTGGCCACCACCGATGAAGGCGATCGTCTCGCGTGTCATGTCTCTCAAGTTCCTGGTCTAACGAGTGAAAAGGCATTACTGCCGACCGGGCAAATCAGTTTGCGGTTTACCGCTCCTCCCCTACCTGTCCAAGCGCAAACCGCCATGCCATGAGTATGGGAAGGGCCACTCGGAAATTTACCCCGGGTGGCGAGGACGCGGGTAAGCGGCGGCATTTTACCGCCCCTGGCCCTAGTGGCGCGGCCCGAAGATCGCCGTGCCCACCCGCACCAGGGTGGCGCCTTCGGCGACCGCCGCCTCCAGATCATCCGACATGCCCATGGACAGGACCGGGAGGGGGCAGCCCGGGCTGGCGAGGCGGTCGCGCAACTCGCGCAAAGCGCGAAAGGGATGGCGCTGGGCGGCCTCATCCAGGGCCGGGGCGGGCAGACACATCAGGCCGACCAGTTCCAGTCCGGGCAGCCGGCGGCAAGCGGCGAGCAGCGTGGCGGCCTGATCGGGCAGGACTCCACCCTTGGTGGCCTCGCCGCTGATATTGATCTCCAGGCAGACCTTGAGCGGGGGTAAGCCGGGGGGACGCTGCCGGGCCAGGCGCTCGGCGTGATGAGCCGTCGTAAGCCCGTGGACCCAGTCGAAGTGCTCGGCGATCTGGCGGGTCTTGTTGCTCTGGATCTGGCCGATGAAATGCCATTCCAGACGCGGATCCCCCAGCGCAGCCTGCTTGGCGAGGGCTTCCTGAAGGTAGTTTTCGCCGAAAGCCAGTTGGCCGGCGTCGCGAGCGCTACGGATGGCCGCCACGTCCTGCTTCTTGCTCACCGCCAGCAGACGGACGCTGCCGGGGGTGCGACCGAATCGGGCCTCCGCGGCCCTGATCCGCGCACGTACGGCCTCCAGACGATCCGGGATGGAGAGGGGAATGTCGGGGTTCATGACGGTTGGACCATCTCCTGGCTTGGCCGGCTGAAGTGTAGCCGCGAATCGTTGTTTAGGTACTTACGGAGCCCCATCCGTCCGAGCCACGACCGATAACCGAAGTACTTCGGGTATAAGCCGGGTATTCGTTCAGCCCCCTCGCGCCCCAGGAGGACTTCGGCGGCACAAGCTGCTGATTGTCCTACTCCCTCTCCCCTGGCGGAGGAGAGTTGGGGAGAGGGGATCTGAACGGTAACTAAGCCGGCACAGTAACAGAGGAGGTACCCGGGGCGATCAAGATTCGCCCTTGAGGAAGCGAACCAGTTTGGTCAGGGCCTGGCCCCGATGGCTGAGGCGGTTCTTGGTTTCCGGGTCCAGTTCCGCCGAGGTGCGGCCCTCGCTGGGGACCAGAAAGATGGGATCGTAGCCAAAGCCATTGTCGCCACGGGGGGTATCGAGGAGCAGGCCATCCCAGGTACCCTGACAGATCACCGGCGTCGGGTCCTCGGCATGGCGCAGATAGACCATGAGGCACTGGAAGCGGGCGGTGCGCTGCTCGGGAGGTACCTCGCGGATCATCTCGATCAGCTTGTTGAGGTTATCCAGGTCCGAGGCCCCCGGGCCGGCGTAGCGGGCGGAGTAGATTCCTGGCGCCCCGGCCAGGGCGTCGACCTCGATGCCGGAATCGTCGGCGATGGCCGCCAGGCCGCTGTGGGCGGCGGCGTTGCGGGCCTTGAGGATGGCGTTCTCGACGAAGCTCAGCCCCGTTTCCGCCGCCTCAGGGACCCCCAGGGCGCTCTGGGGAATGACGTGAATCTCCTCGTCGGCGAGGAGAGCGTTGATCTCACGCACCTTGCCGGCGTTGCTGCTGGCCAGGACGATGGATTCGCCATGATGGGTCTTTGACATGGGCTACTTCTCGGTTATCCGTGGATGCGGCTCATCCGCTGGAGATATCAACATCACATAGCCGTTATTGGCTTTTTTCTGATCCGCTCGTGCCTTTCCGGGCTTTCCCTGTCAGCGCTGGGATCGAGCCACAGGGAGTTGTGCCATGCTGGGGTGGCAAGGACCTCAGGGAAGCCGGGCATCGCGCTGGGCGAGCAGGATGTCCCGGATACCGGCCTCGGCCAGATCCAGCAGGGCGTTCATCTCGGCGCGGGAGAAGGTCGCCCCTTCCGCGGTCCCCTGGACCTCGACGAAACGGCCCTCGCCATCCATCACCACGTTCATGTCGGTGTGGGCGGTGCAGTCCTCCGCATAGTCCAGGTCGAGGACGGGCACCCCCTGGTAGACGCCGACGGAGACGGCGGCGATTTGGGCGGTCAGGGGGTCACGCTCCAACTTGCCCCCAGCCATGAGCTTCTGCAGCGCATCCCGCAGGGCCACCCAGGCACCACTGATGGCCGCGGTGCGGGTGCCGCCGTCGGCCTGGATGACGTCGCAATCCAGGGTCAGGGTGCGCTCCCCCAGAGTCATGAGGTCCACCGCCTGGCGCAGGGAGCGGCCGATGAGGCGCTGGATCTCCAGGGTGCGGCCCCCCTGCTTGCCCTTGGCCGCCTCGCGGGGGGTGCGCTCGCCGGTGGAGCGCGGCAGCATGCCGTATTCCGCCGTGATCCAGCCGCTTCCCTTGCCCTTGAGAAAGGGTGGTACCCGCTCCTCGATGCTTGCGGTGCACAGTACCCGGGTATCGCCGAATTCAGCCAGGACCGAGCCCTCGGCATGGCGGGTATAGCCCCGGGTAAAGCGCAGCTCGCGCATCTGATCGGGGCGGCGGAGGGATGGGCGCATGGCGGTGACTCGGCTAGCGGAAAAGGGAATGGCACTCGGCGCATCCGGCGGGTGAGTGGCCAGGCCCTCATCTTCGATGCTGGGGCGACTCAGGTCAAATACCAAGCCTGATTGATAGCGGACATCCTGCCGTTGTCGGCGCTAACTGTCATGAGTCGGCTCGCCACGGCTCCGATGATGAAAGACCTTGTTGTTGATTTATGAGACAAAAGAGATGGACGGGGCGTCTTGCTGGCTATCAACCGGGGGGAGGCGAGACGGTCGTCAGGAGGATAGGGACCTATTCTGGTCGTCCTTCGCCAGACGCCCCCCGATCCGGGAAAGCCGAAGAAGGATGAGCGATGGGTATATCATCCGCAGCCGAGATTCGAGTTATCCGTCACCCCATCCCCACCCATGCCCCGTGCAGGAACCCTTGATCCCATGCCCAAGAGTATGACCGCCTTCGCCCGCGAGACCCTTGACGGGGACCAGGGCGAGTTAACCTGGGAGATACGCTCCGTCAACCACCGCTTCCTCGAGACCTTCGTGCGTCTCCCGGAGGATCTGCGCCCCTTGGAGATGGCGGTTCGGGAGCGCGTCGGTGCTCGCCTTGACCGGGGCAAGGTGGATGCCAGCTTGCGCTTCGCACCGGCCCCGGCGGCCGCCGGCGAATTACGCCTCAACCGCCACTATCTGGAGTTGCTGCTGGCGGCGGGCGCCGAAGTCGGTGCCCGGCTCGGGCGGATGCCAGCCCCCGAACCCTTCGATCTGCTGCGCTGGCCCGGTGTCCTGGAGGAGCGGAAACCGGATCTGGGGCCCATCCAGGTCCAGGCCCTGGATTTGCTCGATCGTACCCTGGATACCCTGGTCGCCGCCCGCGCCCGCGAGGGGGAGCGCCTGGCCAGTCTCATTCGTGAACGCTGCGACCGACTGCTGGTCTGCGTTACCACGGTCCGGGAGCGCATGCCCCAGGTCATGGCTGAAGTCCGCCAGCGTATCCTCGATCGGCTGGATGAGGTCCGTGCCGAACTGGACCCCAATCGTTTGGAGCAGGAACTGGCACTGCTAGCCCAGCGCCTGGACGTGGACGAGGAGATGGACCGCCTCCAGGCCCATGTCCAGGAGGTAGGCTTGGTGGTGGCCAACAACAAACCGGTAGGACGTCGCCTCGATTTCCTGATGCAGGAGCTTAACCGCGAGGCCAACACCCTGGGCTCAAAGTCCTCGGACCTGGAGGTCACCCGCCTGGTAGTGGACATGAAGGTGCTGATCGAACAGATGCGCGAACAGATCCAGAATCTGGAATGAACGGGGAGCTACGCACCCTCTGTATAGCTTCGTCATGAATTTCATCCATGTCATGGCAGGCGCCCTGGAGGATACGTGGGGCCGGATATTGATTGCCCGCCGGTCGGTAAGATCGCACCAGGGGGGGATGTGGGAATTTCCCGGCGGCAAACTGGAACCAGGGGAAACGCCCCGGCAAGGGCTGGAGCGGGAATTGGCGGAGGAACTCGGCATCCGGATCCTGGAAAGCCGGCCCCTGATCCGGGTCCACCACGACTATGGCGACCGGCGCGTGTTGCTCGACGTCCACCGGGTGACGGCCTATGCCGGTACGCCGGTGGGCCAGGAGGGGCAGCCGCTGGACTGGCGGCATCCGCTGGACATGGACCCGGTGGACTTTCCCGCCGCGGACCGGCCCATCATCACCGCCCTGCGTTTGCCGTCTTTGTATCTCATCACCGGCGAGGACCCGCTGGCGCCCCCAGCCTTCCTGTCACGCCTGGCCCGGGCACTGGATGCGGGGGTGGGCCTGGTGCAACTGCGGGCTCATGGCTTGGTGGATGCGGATTACGCCCGGTTGGCGGAAGCATCCTTAGCCCTCTGTGAGTCCCGGGGGGCGCGCTTGCTGCTCAACCGACATCCGTCAGGGGTGCGAGGGCTGGCGGCCCATGGCTTGCATTTGGCCAGTCACTACTTGCTGGCACTGCGCCAACGCCCACGCGACTGGGCCCTGGTTGGTGCCTCGTGTCACGGGTTGGAAGAACTGGCGCGGGCCGCGGCCCTGGGGTTGGACTATGCCCTGCTTTCCCCCGTCATGCCCACCGCCAGCCACCCGGGTGCCCCTTGTCTGGGCTGGGAAGGCTTCGCCGCCCTGGTGGAGCTGGCCCAATTGCCGGTCTATGCCTTGGGCGGATTAGGTAGAGGGGACTTGGCCCGGGCTATTAACCACGGCGGCCAAGGGGTGGCGGCGATTCGGGGGTTATGGCCAGAGTGACCGCCCTGAGGGTCTGATGACCCTCCCAAGCCGGTTGCTTTGGCCGATGCTGGTCGGTTTTCGGTGTTCCCGCAAAGCCGAAAGAAGTGGGCATCAAATATCGATGCCACCAGCAGGGGGAAAGAGATGCGACCCAGCGCGGATCAGACCCAGCGGCGGATCAATTGGGGCGCCGCGGATAGCGCTCGGAAGATTCGACCTCCCAGTCCTGGGGCGCCTGCTCTACCAGGACATCGCTATCCGCGGTCGCAGCCACCTCGGGGATGCGCCGGCTTTCATCCAGCCATTCACCCAGGTCGATAAACCGGCAGCGCTGGCTGCAAAAAGGTCGCCAGGTTGACTCCGGGGTCCAGGGAACGGATTTGCCGCAGGTAGGACAGGCAACGCTTGGGGTGGTCATGGGCCCTGGGAGTCGAGGGGGCGATGGGGGCCGCTCCGGTAAGCGGGATGGTTTCCGCTTGATCTCATTGAGCGCCCTCAAAGCACGCAACAGGTGAGGGTGAATTCCAGGTCCTCACGGACAG
>SBFV01000189.1 GCA_006227775.1 Gammaproteobacteria bacterium
GTCGAGGTGCATCGGGCGCGGGTGATGGACAAGATGGAGGCCAGGACCCTGTCCGAACTGATGCGCATGCTGGTCACCCTGGAGATCTGCGAGGGTAAGGGATGAAGATCTCCCGCCTGGTCACAAGCGCGGCTGTCCCACGTTATTACAGGACAGACACCGACGATGTCGTTCATCATCAAGGGCGTGGATGGAACCCTGAAGGCAGCGTGAAAGGCGCCAGCGCAATCTTGCCGCTTCAGGGGGCTGACGGGACCCATCATGAACATTAAATTGATCCTGGTCGGTCTGCTGGCGCTGGCCCTCATGGGCCTTATACCCCTTGGCGCCGGTTACCCCAACCTGGAGGCGGCCACCGGCCGGCCAAAGGTCGCGCTGGTCCTGGGCGGTGGCGGGGCGCGGGGACTTGCCCATGTGGGGGTCCTTAAGGTGTTGGAGGAACTGCGCGTGCCCGTGGACTGTATCGCCGGCACCAGCATGGGCTCGATCATCGGCGGACTCTATGCCTCCGGCATGAGGCCGCGGGCGATGGACGAGACCCTGCAGGCGATCGACTGGCCGCGGATGTTCAAGGATGGTCCCGGGCGGGCGGATCTGCCCTTTCGGACCAAGGATGAACAGCGGGTACTGCTGACGGACAAGGGGGTTGGGCTAAAGGATTGGAAGGTCCAGCTACCCCTGGGGTTGCTGCAAGGGCAGAACCTGCTGCTGTTGCTGGAGGAACTGACCCTTCCCGCCGCCGAGGTACGCGACTTCGACCAGTTGCCGATCCCCTTCCGGGCCGTGGCCACCGATCTGGCCTCGGGTGAGGCGGTAGTGCTGGGCGACGGGGAGCTAGCGCAGGCCATGCGGGCCAGCATGTCCATCCCCAGTGCCCTGGTGCCCGTGGAGCTGGACGGTAAGCTGCTGGCGGACGGCGGCATGGCCGATAACGTGCCGGTGGACGTGGCGCGCAAACTCTGTCGGCCGGATGTCATCATCGCCGTGGATGTGGGCGCGCCCCTGGTACCGAACAGCGAACTGACCTCGGTCCTCGCCATCACCGAGCAGCTCACCGGCTTTCTGACGGTGCGCAACGCCCGTCAGCAGATCGCCACTCTGGGGCCCAAGGACATTCTCATCACCCCGGACCTCAAGGACATCTCCAGCCTCAATTTCGAGCGTTCCGCCGAGGCGGTCGCCGTCGGCTACCAGGGTGCCCAGGCCGTCAGTGATCGCCTCAGCCGCCTCTCGCTGACGCCGCAAGCCTATCTGGCTTACCAGGAGGCCCAACCGGCGTTACCGGAGAGCAATCATCCCGTCATCGACTTCATCCGTATCGAGAATGACACCCGTCTCTCCGACCAGGTGATCGAGCAGCAGCTAACGGTCAAACCGGGAGACCGCCTCGACCCCGAGCTGCTGAATCGGGATCTCAACCAAATCTATGGCATGGGGCATTTCCAGCAGGTCGATTATGCCCTGGTGAAGGAAAATGGCCGCACCGGCCTGGTGGTTTCCGCCCGGCCCGCCTTCATCGGCACGGATCGGCTGAATTTCGGGCTCTATCTGGGCGGGGACATGGGCGGCGATTCCATGTTCAACCTCAGCGCCGCCTATACCAAGTCCCAGCTCAACGACCTGGGGGCGGAGTGGCGGACCTTCATGCAGCTCGGCAACAACATCACCCTGTCCACGGACTTCTATCAACCCCTGGACGCCGATCAGGCGTACTACCTGGACCCCTTCCTCAGTTATCAGCAATACAACCTCAATCTGGGCCGGGAAGGGGACGACGATGTCCTGGGCCTGAGGGTCAGACAATTCCGCGCCGGCCTTGAAATGGGCCGCAACCTGGGGCACTGGGGACGCATGAGTCTTGGGCTCTTCTATAGCGGCGGCAGCAATGCCCGGCGGCACGGGGTACCCAATGGGTTCGAGGGGGATTTCAACAACAGTGGTTTCGCCCTGCGGCTGGAGGCGGACACCCTGGACAGCCTGGATTTCCCCAGCAAGGGCAATTACGCCAACCTGCGTTATCAAGGGGCACTGACCGCCCTCAGCGCCGATGAGGATTTTCAGACCCTGCTCCTGGATGGCGCCAAGCCTCTCGCCTGGGGCAAGTCCGTCCTCATCCCCCGCGTCCACCTGGGCGCCACCCTCTCCGGCGAGCCCGGACCCGAGGACCTGTTCCTTCTGGGCGGCTTCCTCAACCTCTCGGGCTATCAGCCGGGGGATATATCCGGCAAGTATGTAGGCCTGGCGGAGTTGATCTACCTCTACCGTCTCAACGATGCCTCCGCGGCCTTTTCGCTGCCCCTGTATGTTGGCGGTTCATTGGAGGCCGGGGGGGGCTGGGAATCCCTGGACAATTTCCAGTCCGATTCCATCATCCCCGCTGGCAGCCTGTTCCTGGGCGCCGATACCCCCCTGGGTCCCGCCTATCTCGGGGCGGGGTTCTCCGACCAGCAATCCGCCCTGTACCTCATGCTGGGCAAACTCTTGTGGTAGGCACGGGATAAGGACCACCAGGATACCCGCCTGGGCCCGGGACCAGCCCCGCCGGCTCTGGCCGGGGTGAGGGTGGGCCGGGGTTACGCCGGACGCGGACATTTAGCCCGCGCCATCCAACCCGGGCAAATTCCGCCCGTGGCCGCGAGGTGCACAGGGGTGATCAGACGAACTCCACCAGCAGGTCCTTGGCGTTCACGTTCTCGCCATGACGGGCATGGATGGCCTGGATCAGGCCGTCGTGCTCGGCGGTGAGCATGGTCTCCATCTTCATGGCCTCGATGGAGACCAGGGGGTCCCCCTTGGCCACCTTCTGTCCGGCGTGGACCGCCACGGTGACGATGGTGCCGGGCATGGGGGCGCCCACATGGCGGGGGTTACCCTCCTCGGCCTGGGGCTTGGTTTTGACGTTGGCCAGGCCGGCCTTGGGTACCCGTATCAGACGGGACTGGCCGTTGAGCTCGAAGAAGACCTTGGCGATACCCTCCGCGTCCGGCTCGACCACGCTCTGCTCGGAGATGATCAGGGTCTTGCCACGCTCCAGCTCGACGCTGATCTCTTCCCCCGGATGCAGGCCGTAGAAGAAAGCCGGGGTGGGGAGGATGGAAACATCCCCATAGTGACCGCGGTGGGCGGCATAGTCCTTGAAAACCTTGGGATACATCAGATAGGAAGCCAGGTCGGTGTCATCGATCTGACGGCCGGTGGCATGTTCCGCCTCGGCGCGGGCGGCTTCCAGGTCCACCGGCGGCAGAAAATCGCCGGCGCGCCCGGCGATCGGCGCCTGACCCTTGAGGACCTTGCGCTGCAGCGCTGGGGGAAAACCGTCAGGCGGATAGCCCAGTTCGCCGCGCATCAGGGAAATGACGGACTCGGGGAAGGCGATCTCCCGCGCCGGGTCGGTGATGTCCGCCGGGGTCAGGTTATTGGCCACCATGTAGAGGGCCAGGTCGCCCACCACCTTCGAGGTGGGGGTGACCTTGACGATATCGCCGAACAGCCGGTTGACGTCGGCATAGGCCCGGGAGACCTCTCCCCAGCGATGCTCCAGGCCCATGGCGCGGGCCTGCTCCCGCAGGTTGGTGTACTGGCCACCGGGCATCTCATGGCGATAGACGTCGGCGGTGCCGGAACGGATGTCGGCCTCGAAGGGGAGGTAGAAGCGCCGCACGCCCTCCCAGTAGTGGGACAGGCCCTGCATGGCGTCCAGATCCAGACCCGGGTCCCGCTCGCCCCCGGCCAGGGCGGCGGCGATGGACCCCAGGTTGGGCTGGGAGGTCAGGCCGCTGAGGGCGTCCAGGGCGCCGTCCACGGCATCGCACCCCGCTTCCACCGCCGCCAGCACCGAGGCGGCGGCGATGCCGCTGGTGTCGTGGGTGTGGAAATGGATGGGGATACCGACCTCCTGCTTGAGTGCCCGGATCAGCTCTCGGGCGGCGCGGGGCTTGCAGACGCCGGCCATGTCCTTGATACCCAGGATCTGGGCCCCGGCCTGCTCCAACTGCTTGGCCAGGTTGACGTAATAGGTGAGGTTGTATTTGGGGCGGGCCGGGTCGGTCAGGTCACCGGTGTAGCAGATGGCCGCCTCGCACAGGGCGCCGCTCTCCCGGACGGCGTCCATGGGCACGCGCATGTTGTCCACCCAGTTGAGGGAGTCGAAGATGCGGAACAGGTCGATGCCCTCCCGGGCGGCCTGCTGGACGAAGTAGCGCACCACGTTGTCGGCATAGTTGGTGTAGCCGACGGCGTTGGAGGCGCGCAGCAGCATTTGGAAGAGGATGTTGGGCACCGCGGCGCGCAACCGGGCCAGCCGCTCCCAGGGGTCCTCCTTGAGAAAGCGCAGGGCGACATCGAAGGTGGCCCCGCCCCAGCACTCCAGGGAAAAGAGCCCCGGCAGCAGGCGGGCATAGTGGGGGGCGATCTCCAGCATGTCATGGCTGCGCATGCGGGTGGCGAAGAGGGACTGGTGGGCGTCGCGTAGGCTGGTATCGGTGAGTAGCACCTGGGGCTGGTCGCGCATCCAGGCGGCGAACTGGTCCGCGCCCAGGGCCTTGAGCCGGTCGCGGCTGCCCGGGGGCGGGTCCAGGGTCAGGTCGCAGGGTGGCTTGACGGGCGCCGCCAGGGGCAGGGGGGGCAGGGCGCGTCCCTTCATCTCCGGGTTGCCGTTGACCCGCACCTCGCCGAGGAAGCGCAGCAGCCGGTTGGCGCGGTCGCGGCGCTTGCGGAACTTGAACAGGTCGGGGGTCTCGTCGATGAAGCGGGTGGTGCACTCCCCGGACAGGAAGAGGGGGTGATTGATGACGTTTTCCAGGAAGGGCAGGTTGGAGGCCAGACCGCGCACCCGGAATTCCCGCAGGGCCCGGTCCATGCGCCGTGCCGCCTCCTCCGGCTGGTGGCCCCAGGCGGTGACCTTGACCAGCAGGGAGTCATAATAGGGCGTGATAACCGCCCCGGTGTAGGCGGTGCCGCCATCCAGGCGGATGCCGAAGCCCGCCGGACTGCGGTAGCCGTTGATCCGGCCATAGTCCGGCGTGAAGCCGTTCTCCGGGTCCTCGGTGGTGATGCGGCACTGGAGGGCATGCCCATAGAGGCGAACGTCCTCCTGGCGGGGCACGTAGGAGCCCTCGTCGCCAATGCGCGCCCCCTCGGTGATGGCGATCTGCGCCTTGACGATATCGACGCCGGTGACCAGCTCGGTGACCGTGTGCTCGACCTGGATGCGGGGGTTGACCTCGATGAAATAAAAGCGGTTGGTGTCCGCGTCCAGCAGGAACTCGACGGTGCCGGCGTGGGTATAGTCCGCGGCCCGGGCGAGACGCAAGGCGGCCTCACACAATTCCGCCCGGCGTTCCTCCCTGAGATAGGGCGCCGGGGCGCGCTCGACCACCTTCTGGTTGCGCCGCTGCACCGAGCAGTCGCGCTCGAAGAGATGGACGAGTTGGCCATGGCTATCGCCCATGACCTGGACCTCCACGTGGCGCGCCCGTCGCACCAGC
Organism: Gammaproteobacteria bacterium; assembly: GCA_006227775.1. Taxonomy (GTDB): domain Bacteria; phylum Pseudomonadota; class Gammaproteobacteria; order Chromatiales; family Chromatiaceae; genus M0108. The sequence continues at coordinate 5,487 of SBFV01000189.1, forward strand.
TTCTCCAGATAGACCTCGTCGTTGCCGAAGGCGGCCAGGGCCTCCCGGCGCGCCACCGCCATGGCGGGCCCCAGGTCGGCCTCGGTCTCGATCACCCGCATGCCGCGCCCGCCACCGCCCCAACTGGCCTTGAGCAT
>SBFV01000006.1 GCA_006227775.1 Gammaproteobacteria bacterium
GGTCCCCCCAACCCCCCCCCAGCCCGCGGGCAAAATCTCCCTGGTGAGCCTGGGTCCCGGGGCCTTGGAGCACATGACCCTGCGCGCCCGCCAGGCGATCGCTGACGCCGAGGTGGTGATCGGATACGCCACCTACCTCAAGCTGATCCCGGACCTGCTGGTCGGGAAGGAGGTCATCCGCAAGGCCATGACCGAAGAGCTGGACCGGAGCCTGGAGGCCTGGGAGCAGGCAAGGCGCGGGCGGCGCGTGGCCCTGGTCTCCTCCGGCGACATCGGCGTCTACGGCATGGCCGGGCCGACCTACGAGGTGCTGCTGCGGGCCGGCTGGCGCCCGGGAGAGGGGGTCGAGGTGGAGGTCATCCCCGGCTGCACCGCCCTCGCCGCCTGCGCCTCCCTGGTCGGGGCACCCCTGACCCATGACTTCTGTTCCATTTCCCTGTCCGACCTCCTCACCCCCTGGCCGGTCATCGCCCGTCGCCTCGCGGCGGCCGCCCAGGGGGACTTCGTCATCGCCCTCTACAACCCCAAGAGCGGCAAGCGCACCGAACAGATCCTCGCGGCCCAGCGCATCCTGTTGCGCCATCGGGCGCCGGAGACCCCGGTGGCCATCGTCAGGGCCGCCTACCGCGAAGGCCAGGCCATCCAGCTCAGCCGGCTGGACGCCTTCGCCGACCGCCCCATCGGCATGCTCACCACCCTGCTCATCGGCAACGCCAGTACCTATGTCCAGGACGGTCTCATGGTCACCCCGCGCGGCTACGCCAACAAGTACCAGGACCTGACCGGCTTTGCCCGCCCGGGGGAAAGGGCCGGCCGCTCCCTCAGCCTGGGCCTGGAGGGCTGGCGGGATGCCATCCGCGCCCACTGGCAGGGATCTCCCGCGGTCTCGCTTGAGGAACTGGCGGCACTCTTCGATACCTCCATCGCGGAGGTGCTGGCGATCATCGGGGAGGAGGCCCCCGGGATCTCCGCCTCGGCTTCAGGCGGCCAGGCCCCCACCCCTGATCCTGGGGTGCCAAAGCCGGATCCCCTGGCCTCAGCCCCGGTTCTACCGGCCTCAAATCGGGATTCCCCGGCCTCAGCCCCGGATTCACCGCCCCCCACCCCAGCATGAGCCCTCTCCTCGCCTACGCTCTCATACCCCCCCTGGCCTTGGCCCTGGATGCCTGGTGGGGGGAGCCGCGTCGCCTGCATCCCCTGGTCGGTTTCGGCAACCTGACCCTGGCCCTGGAAAACCGCCTCCATGACGACAGCCGCGGACGCGGCGCCCTGGCCCTCGCCATCCTGGTCCTGCCCCCCCTCCTCCTCGTCGCCTGGCTGGGGGTCTGGCTGGGTGGCTGGCCCTGGGGCACCGCCCTGGACCTGCTGGTGCTCTATTTCGCGATCGGCTGGCGCAGCCTGGAAGACCATGCCCGCCGGGTGGGGGAGGCCCTGACCGGCGGCGACCTGCCGGGGGCCCGCCGGGCGGTGAGCAACCTCGTCAGCCGCGATACGGCGGATCTGGACGCGCCGGGCGTCGCCCGCGCGGCGGTCGAATCCGTCCTGGAAAATGGCAACGACGCCATCTTTGGCGCCCTGTTCTGGTTCCTGGTCGCCGGGGCCCCCGGCGCCATCCTCTACCGGCTGACCAATACCCTGGACGCCATGTGGGGCTATCGGACCCCGCGCTACCGCCACTTCGGCTGGGCGGCGGCGCGCCTGGACGACCTGCTCAACTGGGCACCGGCCCGGCTGACGGCCCTCGCCTATGCCCTGGTCGGTCACTTCCGTCCCGCCCTGGCCTGCTGGCGCACCCAGGGGAGGCGCTGGAAAAGCCCCAACGCCGGTCCCGTCATGGCGGCCGGCGCCGGCAGCCTGGGCATCCTGCTGGGGGGGGCGGCCAGCTATCACGGGGCCATACAGGGCCGCCCCCCCCTGGGACTGGGGCGGCCAGCGCGAGCGGAGGATATCTTCCGTGCCCTGCGGCTGATCCGGCATGCCCTGGCCCTGTGGCTGGTCATAGTCCCGCTCCTGGCGCTGGCGCTGTCATGAAGCGTCATCCTCCATCATCCTCCGGCCTGGAGACCGCCGGATCAGGAGACGGCGGGCTCATCCCCCATGGGGGTCGGCTGCGTGAGGCGGCGGTCCGCTACGGCATCCCGCTGGAGCGCTGGTTGGATCTGTCCACCGGCATCAATCCCGACGGCTGGCCGGTACCCTCGGTGCCGGCGGCGGTCTGGTCGCGTCTGCCGGAAGAGGAGGACGGCCTGGAGGAGAGCGCCAGGTCCTATTACGGCGGCCGTCACCTGCTCCCGGTCGCCGGCTCCCAGGCGGCCATCCAGGCCCTGCCCAGACTGCGACCGCCCTCGCGGGTGGCCGTCCTGGCCCCGAGCTACGCCGAGCACGCCGCCGCCTGGCGCGCCGCCGGCCATCAGGTGACGGCCCTGGGGGCGGGGGACTTGACGGACTCCCGCGCCGCCGCGACCCTCGGGACCCGCGACGTCCTGGTGCTGATCCATCCCAACAACCCGACCGGGGTCCGCTTTTCCCCGGCGCGACTGCTGGACTGGCACCAGCGCCTGGCCGCGCGCGGTGGCTGGCTGGTGGTGGACGAGGCCTTCATGGACCCGACCCCGGACCAGAGCCTGTGCCCTCAGGCCCAGGGTCCCGGCCTGGTCGTTTTGCGCTCCCTGGGCAAGTTTTTCGGCCTGGCGGGGGCCCGCCTGGGGTTCGTCTGCGCCGCGCCGGAACTGCTGGGCGCCCTGCACCGCCTGTTGGGTCCCTGGACGGTCAACGCCCCCGCCCGCTGGGTGGCCCGGGCCGCCCTGGCGGACGGCGACTGGCAGGGGCGCGCCCGTCCCCGCCTGACCGCCGCCGGGGAGCGCTTGCGGGCCCTGCTCCGGCGCCACGGGCTCGAACCCCAGGGTGGCTGCGCCCTCTTTCAATGGGTCCCTGACCCACGGGCGCCCGATCTTCACCGGGCCCTGGCGCGCCAGGGGGTCCTGACCCGACTTTTCGCGGAACCCGCCAGCCTGCGCTTCGGCCTGCCCGGCGCGGAAGGGGATTGGTCCAGGCTCGATCAGGCGTTGTCGCTGGCCCTGGCCCGCGGCGGGCCGGCCTGGGCGGTTAGCGGCCAGCGCCACCCCTGATCGATCCCCCGCTGACCGAGACTCGCGCCGCCTGGTCACCCTAATCCCCTCAACCCAGCCCACGCCTTTGTTCATGCCGCTCCATCACCCTCAGACACCGCAAGCCGGAGAACCCACGCCAGCCTCCCAGACGCGGTACCCCCTCCTCCACCCGGATCCGCTCCCGCGGGCGCGGACCCTCATGGTTCAGGGCACGACCTCGGATGCCGGCAAGAGCCTGCTGGTCACGGCCCTGGGCCGCTGGCTGGCCCGGCGCGGGGTGCGCGTCGTCCCCTTCAAGCCGCAGAACATGGCCCTCAACAGCGCCGTCACCCGCGACGGCGGGGAGATCGGCCGCGCCCAGGCGGCCCAGGCCCGGGCCTGTGGCCTGGAGCCCCATACCGACATGAATCCGGTGCTGCTCAAGCCCAATACCGATACCGGCGCCCAGGTCATCCTCCAGGGCAAGGCCGTCGCCACCCTGGATGCCCGCGCCTACCAGGATTACAAGGCCGTGGCCCGCGCCGCCGTCCTCGACTCCTACCAGCGCCTGGCCAGTCAATACGAGGTGGTCCTGGTGGAGGGCGCCGGCTCCCCCGCCGAGATCAACCTGCGCGCCAACGATATCGCCAACATGGGCTTCGCCGAGGCCGTCGATTGCCCGGTGATCCTCATCGCCGACATCGACCGTGGCGGTGTCTTCGCCCACCTGGTCGGTACCCTGGAACTGCTGAGTCCCAGCGAGCGGGCGCGGGTCCAGGGCTTCGTCATCAACCGCTTCCGCGGCGACCTGGCCCTGTTGCGGCCCGGGCTGGACTGGCTGGAGCGGCGCACCGGCAAGCCCGTGCTCGGCGTCCTGCCCTTCATGCCCGGTCTGGTGCTGGAGGCCGAGGACGGGTTGGCGCGCCCCCCCTCCCGCCCGGACGCCGGCCGGGGACCCCGGGACCAGGGCGGTGAGGGACCCCTGCGCATCCTGGTGCCGACCCTGCCCCGCCTCAGCAATCGCACCGATTTCGATCCCCTCTGCCTGCATCCCCAGGTACGGCTGGACTTCATTGGCCCCGGCCAGGACATCCCCCCCGCCGACCTGATCATTCTGCCGGGTTCCAAGAGCGTGCGGGGGGACCTTGACTGGCTGCGCTCCCAGGGCTGGGAGGAGGCGATCCGGCGGCACCTGCGCTATGGCGGTAAGGTCATCGGTATCTGCGGCGGCTACCAGATGCTTGGCCGATGGGTCCACGATCCCCTCGGTCTGGAGGGAGCGCCAGGGTCCAGCCCAGGCCTGGGCCTCCTCGACCTGGAGACGACCCTGGCGCCGGAAAAGCAATTACGCAACGTCCGGGGCCACCTCGCGCTGGATGGGAATCCCGCGACGGGTGCAGCCGTTGCCGGCTACGAAATCCACGCAGGCGTGACCCAGGGTCCGGATCTGGCCTTGCCGGCACTCCATCTGAGCCAGGGACCCGACGGTGCCCGCGGCCCTGATGGACAGGTGGTGGGTACCTATGTGCATGGCCTCTTCGACTCCCCGCCCGCTCTGGCCGCCCTCCTCGCCTGGGCCGGTCTGACGGCGCCGGAACCCAGCGATTACCAGGTCCTGCGCGAGGCGACCTTCGACCGCCTGGCCGACGCGGTCGACCGGCATTTGGATGATCGCTGGCTGAGCGCCTTGCAAGGGATAGCTCGGTGGGCAGGGGACGGCCTGGGGCCAATGAACGCCATCGGGGCGGAGAATGGTATGAGCAAGGAAGAGGACGGAGTGGCTGCAGTGGCTGAGGATAGCCTGGGACAGGATGACGATTCAGCGGTGGCGGACATCCCCGTGACCCAATCGGCTTACCGCGCCCTGATCCTCGGCGGCGCGCGCTCCGGTAAGAGTCGCCTGGCGGAAGAGATGGCGCTGGCGTGGGGAATCCCGGTCACCTATATCGCCACCGCCACCGCCGGGGACGAGGGCATGGCGGCCCGCATCGCCGTCCATCGTGCCCGGCGCCCGACACACTGGCGCCTTGTGGAGGAGCCCCTCCATCTTGCCGCGGCCCTGAAGGCTAACGCCAGGGCCGGCCACTGTCTGCTGGTCGATTGCCTCACCCTCTGGCTCACCAACCTGCTCCTGAGCCCCGATGGGCAGGCGCTGGAGCGGGAGCGCGCCGATCTGCTGGCGACCCTGCCGCGGCTGCCGGGCCGGATCATCCTGGTCAGCAACGAAACCGGTCTGGGGATCATGCCCCATGGGGAACTCAGCCGTCGCTTTGGTGACGCCGCCGGTCAGTTGCATCAGGACCTGGCCCCCCGGTGCGACAAGGTCATCCTCGCCATCGCCGGACTGCCCCTCGACCTCAAGGGGGGTATCGGAACGGGGCCTCTACTGCCATGATCCCTCTGCCTGGCCCAACAACCCGTTCAGGCCAAACGGCCAACTCCGCCCCGGCAGAGGTCCTGATCAGTCAATTCCCCTGATTTGCCTTCGCCTCCACCAGGAATGACGTCCATCGTGAATCCCGAGCATC
>SBFV01000229.1 GCA_006227775.1 Gammaproteobacteria bacterium
AGGCGCACGAAGACCTCGCGCACCGCCGCCGACAGGCCCTCGTCCATGGTGAAGCGCTCATGGGCCCAGTCGAGGGAGGCGCCCATGCGGCGCAACTGGCGGGTGATGGTGCCGCCGGACTGTTCCTTCCACTGCCAGACGCGCTCGATGAAGGCCTCGCGCCCCAGGTCGTGGCGGGTCTTACCCTCCTGTTCCAGCAGCCGTTCCACCACCATCTGGGTGGCGATGCCGGCGTGGTCCGTCCCCGCCTGCCACAAGGTGGGCGCCCCGCGCATGCGGTGGTAGCGGATCAGGGCATCCATGATGGTGTCCTGGAAGGCGTGCCCCATGTGCAGGCTGCCGGTGACGTTGGGCGGGGGGATCATGATGCAGTAGGGTGCGCCGACCACGGTGGCGGGGGCAGTGGCGGCCTTGGCAGCGGCGGTCAGCGGGCTGGAGGAAACCCCGACCGGCACACCGGAGCCATCACCCCCGGACGTGCTGGTGGTAGACCCCTTGCTGGTTAGCGTAACGGCGGCGGGGGGAGCGAAATAGCCGCGCTCCTCCCAGGTGCGATACCAGGCTTGTTCCAGGGTCTGGGGGTCGTAGTTCTTGTCGAGCATCATGGCGGTGATCGGTGTGGTGGGGCGTGGGGCTGACGCCAGGAGTGGCAGGCTCGCAAGTATATAGCGACTGTGCCGGGGTCGGAGCTGTCACGCGTTCGTAGCAAAACGATGCCATGCTGAAAAGCTTGCCATTTGGTCGGCCAGCAGGACCCGATTAGGGTTAAGATGCGCCCGCGACGGGATCGGGTCGGGCACTGCGCCCTGGCCCCGGGTCGTTACGCCGCTTTCGTCGCTGGCCCTATCAGATGTATCAGGCGCCGCCGTCCCCTTTTCCCTTCCCAGTACATCCCCATTCCCTTTTATGAGGTAAGTGCAACCATGGACACTCAGGTCACGAAACACGTTTTTGCCTTCGAGGAAGGCAACGGCAAGGACAAAAAGCTGCTGGGCGGCAAGGGCGCCAATCTGTGTGAGATGACCCAGCTCGGACTCAATGTCCCCCCCGGCTTCGTCATCTCCACCGCTGCCTGTCTGGAGTACCTGGCCTCGCCCGCCCGGACCCTGCCCGCGGGCGTCATGGAGGAGGTCCATACCCAGATGAAGGCCCTGGAGGCCAAGACCGGCAAGGGCTTCGGCAGCGCCGACAACCCCCTGCTGGTGTCGGTGCGCTCCGGTTCGGCCATGTCCATGCCGGGCATGATGGATACCATCCTCAATCTGGGCCTCAATGCCGCCACCCTCACGGGCCTGATCCAGCAAACCGGCGACGCGCGCTTCGGCTATGACGCCTACCGGCGTTTCATCCAGCTCTTCGGTAAGGTCGCCCTCGGCGTCCCCGACGAGCTGTTCGACAAGCAGTTCGAGCGGGTCAAGCACCAGGCGGGGGTCAAGGAGGACCTGGAGCTGTCCGCCAGCGATCTCAAGGAGATCAGCGAGCGCTTCCTCAAGGTGGTGGAGGAGAATACTGGCCGCCCCTTCCCGTCCGACCCCTTTGAACAGTTGGAGATCGCCATCAAGGCCGTCTTCAACAGTTGGATGGGCCGGCGCGCCGTCGACTACCGCCGCCAATTCAACATCACCCCGGAGATGGCCAATGGCACCGCCGTCAACGTGGTGACCATGGTCTTCGGCAATCGGGGCGACGACTCCGCCACTGGCGTGGCCTTCACCCGCAACCCCGGCACCGGCGAGAACAAGCTGTTCGGCGAATACCTGGTCAACGCCCAGGGCGAGGATGTGGTCGCCGGTATCCGCACCCCCAAGCCCATCGATCACATGGCCACTGAGATGCCCCAGATGGCCAAGGAGCTGGAGGAGCTGCGCGCCAAACTGGAGACCCATTACAAGGAGGTGCAGGACTTCGAGTTCACCATCGAGCAGGGCCGCCTCTACTGCCTGCAGACCCGCAACGGCAAGATGAACGCCCAGGGCATGGTACGTTCCTCGGTGGAGATGGTGGAGGAGGGTCTCATCACCAGGGATCAGGCCTTGCTGCGCATCCAGCCGGAATTGCTGGAGCAGATGCTTTTCCCCCGTCTGGACCCCGCCCACCGCGCCACGGCCGTGGCCCAGGGCCTGCCGGCCTCACCGGGCGCCGCCTCCGGCATTGCCGTCTTCGACGCCGATCGCGCCGAGCAACTGGGCCGGGACCTGGGTCAGAAGGTCATACTGGTCCGCGAGGAGACCAAGCCGGAGGATATTCATGGCTTCTTCGCCGCCCAGGGCATCCTCACCTCCCGCGGCGGCAAGACCTCCCATGCCGCCGTGGTGGCGCGCGGCATGGGCAAGCCCTGCGTCGCCGGGGCCGAGGGCATCAGCGTCGACGTCGCCCGCCGCGAGGCCTATGTCGGCGCGACCAGCTTCCGCGAGGGTGACGTCATCACCATCGACGGCACCACCGGCAAGGTCTATCTGGGCGAGATCCCCACCGTGGAGCCGGATTTCACCAACGAACTGACCGTGCTGCTGGACTGGGCCGACAAGGCCGCCCGGCTGAAGGTCATGGCCAACGCCGATACCCCGGACGATGCCCGCCGGGCCCTCAAGTATGGCGCCGTCGGCATCGGTCTGGCCCGTACCGAGCGCATGTTCAATGACGTCGAGCGCCTGCCCATCGTCATCGAGATGATCGTGGCGGAGACCCCGGAACAGCGCCAGGCGGCCCTGGACAAGCTCTTGCCCCTGCAGCGCAAGGACTTCCGCGAGCTGTTCGAGGTCATGTCACCCCACAAGGTGACCATCCGCCTCCTCGATCCGCCCATCCACGAGTTCCTGCCCAACGAGCACCAGTTGGAGCGCGACCTGGCCGAGTTGCGCCAACTGGCGGCCGTTACCCGCGGCTACACGGTCCTGGCCGGCACCATGGGCCTGCTCCAGGTTAGCGACCAGGCTCGCCGGGAGGTCAACGCCCTGCGCCAGATGGTGGACCCGGCCCTGGTCGAGGACGCCATTGCCAAGAAGGAGACCATGCTGCGCAAGGTCCGCGCCCTCTACGAGACCAACCCCATGCTCGGTCACCGCGGCGTGCGGCTCGGCATCACCTTCCCCGAGATCTACCAGATGCAGATCCGCGCCATCCTGGAGGCGGCGGCGGAGTGTTCGCGCATGGGCATCGAGGTTCATCCCCAGATCAAGGTGCCCCAGGTCTGCACCGCCCAGGAACTGCGCAAGGTCAAGTCCTGGGTGGACGCCATCCACGCCGAGGTCGCAGCGCAGTACGCTCATCCGGTCAACTTCAAGTTCGGCACCATGATCGAGGTGGTGCGCGCCTGCATGCGCGCCGAGCACCTGGCCGAGGAGGCGGAATTCTTCTCCTTCGGTACCAACGACCTCACCCAGGCCACCTTCTCCTTCTCCCGCGAGGACGCGGAGAACAAGTTCCTGCCCCTCTACAACAACTCCGGCATCCTGCAGGACAATCCCTTCGAGGTGCTGGATACCAAGGGCGTGGGCAAGCTGATGAAGCTGGCGGTGGACTGGGGCCGCTCGGTGCGGCCGGAGATGGCGGTAGGCATCTGCGGCGAGCATGGCGGTCATCCCGCCTCCATTGCCTTCTGCCACGAGGCGGGTCTGGACTACGTGAGCTGCTCCGGCCCCCGGGTGCCCATCGCCCGTCTGGCGGCCGCCCACGCCGCCCTTACGGCCTGATCGACCCCAGGAAAGGGTCCATCAGGGGAAGTTGACCAACGGCGGCGGAAATATGGCTGAGGCATTTCAGTTTTCGGCCTGGCCGAGGAGGGTGGGGCTTCTGGCGGGGGTGTCGACAGCAGGGATGCTGTCGTCAAGCATCCCGGGCGTCTTCGTGGACCTGAAGCTGTTGCAACGAGGCGCCTAGACCGGCTCGATGACCAGGCGCGAACCTCCAGATGCAGTTCCACGGTATCGGCGCAGCCGCATTCACTCAGCCGCACCGCCCTCGCCGGCGGTGGCTGAATGGGTGGGTGTCATCCAGGCTAACCGTCATGAGGGGCCTGGCCACAACCGTAAAAAAACAAAGATTTTGCCGTGACTTGCATGCTAACTGTCATGGGGCGTCCCGCCAAGCCTCTGATAACGAAAGACTTCCCCGTGACTTTCACGCTAACAGCAGGGCCAGGTCGTCGAAATCTGGATCAGGTTATCGACGAGTTCCATCATATCGGCCAGTTCATCGATGTGGATGTCGGGCAGGAAGAATACATCTTCCAAAATTTCCTTGAGTTCAAGGATGTCGAAGTCAGCGAGATCGATATCGGTCATCTGTTCTTCTCCCCGGGACCTGCCTACTCAGGTTATAGCCGAAACATTGCGGTTGTCGGTCGGGCCAATAAGGTGTGGGAAAGCCGCCGATTGGTTCGTGCTGTCTGTCGCCGGCGACCATGACCTTTTCATACCCACCGCCAGTCGATTCTCGGTTGATCCGGACCCTCCCCGCCGAGGCCTCATACCGCAACGGGTTGAATGCCATTATGACTATCTCGGGCGCGTATGGGTTCGTGGTCGGGAGGTGAACCTCATTCTTTTCATAATGAGGTTACTTCTGACAAGGGTGGTTGGGGAAAGCCGAAGATAGAACCCTGATGGGTATACAATGCTAAGGTCCTCATGCGCCGCCTTGCGCGCGGTATCGACTCAACCTGAAGACGGTCAACGGAGTTTCAGTTGGAGCTAGAACAACTCAAGCAACTGGTGCTGGAAGCCTTGGATGACATGAAGGCCAAGGATGTGCAGGTCCTGGATGTGCGGGGCAAGACCGCCATCACCGATATGATGATCATTGCCTCCGGCACTTCCGAGCGCCATGTCAAGGCCATCGCTGAGTCGGTCGCCTTTCGGGCCAAGGAGGGAGGGGAGCAGCCCCTGGGTTCAGAAGGGCTAAACGAGGGCGAGTGGGCCCTGGTGGATCTCAATATCATCGTCGTCCATGTCATGCTGCCCAAGGTGCGGGATTATTACGCCCTGGAGCGCCTCTGGTCAGCGACCGAGGTCAATCGCAAGGCGGCGGGGACAGGGCTGGCGCCGCCGTCGTCTCCGGAGGGATTGGGCAGGTCCGCCACCAGGGTGCCGTGAGGGACCCGGTTCCCCTGATCGCCTTGATCGCCGCGCTGGCGGAGAACCGCGTGATCGGTCGCGGTAATCGGTTGCCCTGGCATCTCCCCGCGGATCTGGCGCATTTCAAGCGCATCACCCTCGACAAACCCATCCTGATGGGTCGTCGCACCTGGGAATCCCTCCCCGGGCCGCTTCCCCGTCGCCGGCATATCGTCATCACCGCAAACCCGGACTATCGGGCCCCCGGTTGCGAACTCGCCCCCTCTCCCGCCGCGGCGCTCTGCCTGGTCCAGGGGGAGCCGGAGGTCTTGGTCATCGGCGGTGAAACCCTTTACCGCGCCCTCCTGCCCCTGGCTGGTCGCCTCTATCTGACCCTGGTCGCTACCCGGATCGAGGATGGCGACGCCTTCTTCCCACCCTGGGAGCCGGCGGAGTGGGTCGAAAGCGGGCGGGAAACCCGGGCCAGGGACGAGCGCAATCCCTATGACCTGACCTTCCTCCGGCTTGATCGGGTCGCGACGGATGAAAGCATGGATCGA
>SBFV01000228.1 GCA_006227775.1 Gammaproteobacteria bacterium
ATAGACAGGGAAACTCGATCAGTTGATGCTCGAAAGTACTCATGTCCTGAGGTTACTGAAACCAGCGCAGAATCATATCCCTGAGCCATTCCCACCATCCGCCCTTGGCAACATCCTGTAGGGCGATCAAGGGCAGCCGCCCAATTTCTTTTGCCTCCAAAGCCAGGACGATATCCCCTACCTGATCACCTTTGGCAACGGGGGCGATAATGTCGCCCTTCTTTTCAATCCGGGCACTGAGCTGTCCATAGCGCCCGCGGGGTATGGTGGCATGGATATCCTCGGAGGATCCAACCGGGAGTTCCTTAACCTCCCCCATCCATACCCTCAGGTTTTCGATAGGCTTACCACCGGGATAGAGTTGAGGTGACTCGAAAAATCGAAAGCCATAATTGAGCAAGGCCAGGCTGGCCTCCGCCCGGGATTTTTCACTTTTGGAGCCCAAGACCACCGAGGTCAAACGCATCGTTTCCCGCTTGGCGGAAGCCACCAGGCAAAAGCCAGCGGCCTCGGTATGGCCGGTCTTGACGCCATCCACGCTGGGGTCCTGCCAGAGCAAACGGTTACGGTTATTCTGTTTGATCCCGTGGTAGACGTACTCCTTTTCCGCATACCAGGCATAGTATTCGGGAAATTCACGAATGGTGGCCGCGGTGACCAGGGTCATATCACGAGCGGTGGAATAATGGTCGGGATCCGGTAGGCCGGTGGCGTTGGTGAAGTGGCTATGCGACATCCCAAGGCGCTGGGCATGGTCATTCATCAAATTGGAAAAGGTCTCTTCGCTGCCCGCAACATGCTCCGCCAGTGCCACACTGGCATCGTTCCCAGATTGGATGATCATGCCATGGAGCAGTACTTCCAGGGGTATCCGCTTGCCAATTTCGATGAACGTCTTTGAGCCCCCTGTCCTCCATGCCTTCTCGCTGATGAGTACCTCATCCGTAAGGGCGATCTTTCCCGCCGCCAATTCCCGGAAGACGACATAGGCGGTCATGATCTTGGTCAAGCTGGCCGGTTCGTGACGATCATCCGCGCCACGCTCGGCGATAACGTACCCGGAATTGTGATCCACTAGGATATGGGCGGTACCCCCAATCGCCGGGGGTTCGGGGATGGGCGGCGGGGCGGAGGTGGCTGTCTTTTCCTGGGCTACCGTGGAGTTCAGCACAATCAGGCACAGGCACAGGAGGCTCAGGGTGCGGATGGGAGACTTCATGGGTGTGTCCTGGCGCTGTTGGAAGAGGGATAACCGATGGGAAGACTGCGCAGCGATTGCGCAATCGCCCGCTCCAATAAGATCATTCTAAGCGGGGCGGGGGGGGATTTGCATCAAAAACAGCCCGTGGCCTCTGAGGCATGAGGCCCGTGCTGGTGGGGATGAAGACGGGTCCACTTACCCCGCAGAGACTGACAATGTGAGGAAAATAAATAATATCAACATCTTATTGAGCTTGACCTTTGTCCGGAGGCAGACGAAGCCAACGACGCCACGCCTAATAAGCGAGGGCGCGTTCAACGCGTGACGATTTGGAGGTTGTCCACCCCAAGGGAGGCAAGCCGTCGAGAAAGGTCGCTGGCTTCATCCTTGGAATCGATGGGTCCCACCTGAACCATGTATGGACTACGGTCATTCGCGGTATCTGTGCGGACCAGAACCGTTTCTTCGAGTTTGGCCACGAGTTTCTGCCGCAAGGTTTCGGCATGCGTGCGGTTTTGGAAACTGCCCACCTGTAAGTAGATTGCAGCGGAAGGGACCACCTTTGCATAGGCATGCTCAGAAGTCAGCCTACCCGGACCGCTTTCCGTGATCTTCTCGTCGGCACCAGGGCTTGGGACGAAGGGTGCCTTGTCTGGTTGCTTATCTACCCGCAACTTGTCCGCGGCGGCAACAAACATGCGCTGAAGACCTTCGTTCAGAGCCGGTTTGTTGGCGTCGATGACCTGTATTTTGACCTTCGCCATTCCTTTATCCACCATATCCAACTGGCTGGCGGCGGCATAGGACAAATCCAACACCCGGTTGCCATGAAAAGGTCCACGATCGTTGACGCGAACCACCGCGCTGCGTCCATTATCCAGATTGGTTACCTGGATTAAACTGGAGAGGGGTAAATTTTTATGTGCGGCGGTCATTGCATGCATGTCAAAACGCTCACCGCTGCTAGTACGCCGACCGTGGAATCTTTTCCCGTACCAGGATGCCGTGCCGTTTTCCACGTGATCCTTGGCATCAGATTTCACGTGGTATCTCTTCCCTTTTACCACGTAGGAAGATGAAGCATTCTTGGAGGCATTGGGTGGGGCTGGGGGTTGGCCAGGGGGGTCTTGGTCTTGTGGACCCCTTTGGTCGGACGGGTGGTCAGGCCGAACTTCGTGGCCGAGGGTATTGCAACCGGAAAGTGTGATGGCCAGGGTAGACACAAGCAGGAGGGTGCTGGTGAACTTACCCAAGCTGACGGCTGTCCATGCGCTGGTGCGCGCATCGCGTGACGTCATGATTAGCCCCCATTTTTCGCGGAATTTCAGCCCGAGCGATAAATAATCCTTTTGCTCGAAGTACTTGCCCGTTTTCGATGCCGCTGAACTACGGAACGCCCATTAGGATAGCCCGTGCAACCATCTTTGGCACATAGAAATGATTGATAAATGCACAAAATAAATTGTGGGTTCATTCCGGCTCAAGCCTCAGCCTCACCGACTGGCTCTTGAAAGTATCTACCTCTAATGAGTTGACTTAAAATAGAATTTGAACGACGAGGACTGTATTTTCGGTCATCCTTATCATCGGTAGTGACATCGATCTGGGTGACATGCGCGGGGCTGCCGAAGTGCTTGGAGAGCCGGGGAATCCCTGCGAGATGAACATCGCCGCCGCACGCCGAGGCGTGTCATCGACTATCTGAGTAGGCGCCCGCGAACGGGGGCTAAAGGTCATCATGGCCGCCGCGCATGGGGGCTGCGCATCTGGCGGGCGTCGCGGCGGCCTTCCCCCCCTGCCGTTCATCGGTGTGCCAGTGAAATGCGCCGGCAAGGGGCCAGTAATGATACCGACGGACTCCACCCAAACTGGCCGGTGGGATGGTACGGCCGCCTATAACGATTATCGATCGCGCTCGTCATACTGCGCCTCATGACTTATCCCCTTCGCAGATCCTTTTTCGGTTTGTCCCGCGGGCACCTGATAAGAAGGTAGGCTCTGTGCCTGCCTCCAGGTGGGATGACAACCACCTGCCCTGCCTGCCAAGGGGTACCCATGTGCCCATCAAACGAATTTATCAGAGGCGACGGCATCCCGGCCCAGGAGGGAAAGGGAATGCGCTAAGAATTGCTGATGGCTCCCATATTTTTGCTTGGCCGTACCGACCTTGCACCCTAAACTGGAAATGGCCTCAGCCTTCCTGGCTCAGGCCCGATATCCCCCCGAGGACGGTGCATCAAGCTTCCCCCGGGACCTGCCCGGTCTGGATGAGGGGATCCCCCCGCAGGCCGGACTTCTGGCCCCCGGCCGGCACAGGGACTATCATCGACAATCCGTTTCGATCCTTCGCTGCGCGACCAGGCTCTTGTCATGGACTCCCATCCCTTCCCCGTTGCACGCATCGGCATCATCGGCGGCGGCCAGCTTGGCCGCATGATGGTGGCGGCCGCCCAGCGTCTTGGCTGCGCCTGCGTGGTGCTCGACCCCACTCCGGGCTCCCCGGCCGGGCAGGTCTCCGGTCATCAGATCGTCGGCGACTATCATGATCCGGCCAGACTCCGGGAATTGGTTGAGGCCACGGACGTCACCACCTTCGACATCGAGGATATCGATACCGAGACGCTCATCGAACTGGAGCGAGAGGGACACCCCATTCGCCCCTCGCCCGGCATCCTGGCGGTCATCCAGGATAAGCTGAGCCAGAAGCGAATGCTGCGTGCGGCCGGCCTGCCGACCTCGGATTTCGTCGCACTGGCGGAGGACCCGGCCCGGACTTGCGCCGATTTTGGGTACCCCCTGGTGCAAAAGGCCAGGCGTGGGGGTTACGATGGCCGGGGAGTCGCCATACTGACCGGACCCGAAGATTGGGGACGCTACCTGCCGGTGCCCTCCTACGTCGAGCGCTTCGTGGCGGCCAAAAAGGAGATCGCCGTCCTGGTGGCGCGTGGCCTGGACGGCGACACCCGCTGTTATCCGGTGGTGGAGACCCGCTTCCGCCCTGGGGAGAACATCCTCGATCTGCTGCTGGCGCCGGCGGATATTACGGCCGCTACCTCCGCCAGGGCCCGGGAAATCGCCGTGGCCACGGTCGAGGCCCTGAGTGGCGTCGGGGTTTTCGGCGTCGAGATGTTCCTGACCGACAGGGGCGATATCCTGGTCAACGAGGTGGCCCCCCGTACCCACAATTCCGGTCACTACACGATAGAGGCCAGCCTGACCGACCAGTTCGAGCAGCACCTGCGCGCCGTCATCGGCCTGCCCCTGGGTGCAACCGATTCCCTCTCGCCCGCGGCAATGATCAATCTGCTCGGCAGTCCAGACCATAGTGGACGGCCGGTCGTACGAGGCCTGGCAGCGGCCTTGGCCATCCCAGGCGTCAGCGTCCACATCTACGGCAAGGCCGCCACCAAGCCCTTCCGCAAGATGGGCCACGTCACGGTCCTCGACACCAGTCTCGCCGCCGCGCAGGCCAAGGCGGAGCGTGTACGGTCCCTGCTCACCATCACCGGGGAGGATCATCCGTGACCCAATCGCACCACAACCAACCCTTGGTGGGTATCATCATGGGCAGCGATTCGGACCTGCCGGTGATGCGGGCCGCGGCCGAGATTCTCACCGAGCTGGGCGTGCCCTACGAGATGACCATCGTCTCCGCCCACCGCACCCCGGGACGACTCTACGACTATGCCCGGAACGCCCGGGAGCGGGGCCTCAAGGTCATCGTCGCCGGCGCCGGCGGCGCAGCCCACCTGCCCGGCATGGTGGCCGCCATCAGCCCCCTGCCTGTCATTGGCGTCCCGGTGAAGACCTCCAGCCTTTCCGGCCAGGATTCCCTTCTTTCCATCGTTCAGATGCCCCCCGGGGTCCCGGTGGCAACGGTGGCCATCGACGGTGCCCGCAACGCGGGCCTGCTCGCCGCCCAGATTCTGGGCACTGGCGATACCGCTCTCATGGAGCGTCTCGTCCGCTTCAAACAGGACCTCGAGGCCATGGTCATGGCCAAAGCCAAGCAGATCGAAGGCGGACATCTGGTCTGAGTGCCGCACAGCCCATCGGGAGTCCTCAGCGTGGACATTGCCGAACTGCTCGCTTTCTCGGTCAATATTAAGGCTTCTGACCTGCATCTCTCCGCCGGGCTCCCGCCCATGATCCGGGTCAACGGGGATATGCGCCGTATCGACCTGCCGGCCATGGACCACCGCACCGTTCAGGGGCTGGTCTATGCCATCATGAACGACAAGCAGCGCAAGGATTACGAGGAGTTCCTGGAGACGGACTTCTCCTTCGAGATCCCCGGCCTGGCCCGCTTTCGCGTCAACGCCTTCAATCAGAAGCGCGGTGCCGCCGCCGTACTGCGCACCATCCCCTCTAACGTCATGTCCTTGGAAGAGATTAACGC
>SBFV01000246.1 GCA_006227775.1 Gammaproteobacteria bacterium
CCCTGGGCATCGAGGCCAACACCCTGCTGGGCCTGATGGGCGCCAAGGATAAATGCGGGGCCTTCATGGCGGAGAATCAAGTCGAGGTGCGCCCGGAGCTGGAGGAGTTCGCCGAGGCCCTGTCGCCGGCCAAGGCCGGCATCGCCGAGATCGTCATCCCCCCGGCCTCCCAGTTCATCGGCAAGACGGCGCGGGACCTCTGGCTGCGCAAGGTCTACGGCTTGTCCCTGCTGGCCATCCGCCGCGGTGACGAGACCTTCACCTTTGCCGTCGGCGGCGTGAGAGACGTGCCTTTCAAGGCCGGCGACACCCTGGTGGTGCATACCGCCTGGGCCGATCTGGCGCGCCTGGAACAGGACCGTAACTTCGTCATCGTCACCACCGAGTATCCCCACGAGGAACTGCGGCCCCACAAGGTACCGATGGCCCTGCTGTTCTTTGCCATCACCCTGGGGCTGGTGCTGTTCACCGATCTGCGCCTGTCGGTCGCCCTCATGACCGGGGCCCTGGGCATGATCCTGACCCGGGTGCTGAGTATCGACGAGGCCTATCAGGCGGTGAGCTGGAAGACGGTCTTCCTGTTGGCCTCCCTGATCCCCCTCGGCCTGGCGGTGGAGAGCAGCGGCACCGCCGCCTGGATCGCTCAGCAGACCCTGGCGCTGGTGGGTGGGATGCCGGTCTGGGTCATCCAGGCGTCGGTGGCCGTGCTGGCCACCTTCTTCACCCTGGTGATGTCCAATGTCGGCGCCACCGTGCTGCTGGTGCCCCTGGCGGTCAACATCGCCCTGGGGGTGGGCGCCAACCCGGCGCTCTTCGCCCTGACCGTGGCCATCTCCACCTCCAACTCCTTCCTCATCCCCACCCATCAGGTCAACGCCCTGTTGATGGGGCCGGGTGGTTATCGGGTGGCGGACTTCCTGCGGGCCGGGGGCATCATGACGGTGCTCTTCCTGCTGGTGTCCCTGACCATGCTCAACCTGGTGTTCTGAGGGTCCTCGGACGCCAAGACCGCTCAGCCCGAGGAGCGCGGCCGGGGGCGCAAGCCCCGTGACCGGGGATCGCTCGGTCAGTGGGGGTCGTCTGATTACGCATAGATCAAAGTCTATCGAAATGCGAGAAAAGATTTATTGGATACGACAGGTGCTTGACCTATAGACTCTTTATCTATCCTGGACACACCTGAAGCATCGCCAACCCAGCAACAGAACGGGAGTTGATCATGGCTGTTAAGACCTACGACGCAGGCGTAAAAGAATACCGCGATATGTACTGGACGCCTGAGTATGTTCCATTGGATACGGATTTGCTCGCCTGCTTCAAGTGCACCGGCCAACCCGGCGTGCCGCGGGAAGAGGTCGCCGCGGCGGTCGCGGCCGAATCCTCCACCGGTACCTGGTCCACCGTGTGGTCCGAACTGCTGACGGATCTGGAGTATTACAAGGGCCGCGCCTATCGCATCGAGGACGTCCCCGGCGACAAGGAGTCCTTCTATGCCTTCATCGCCTATCCCATCGACCTGTTCGAGGAGGGATCGGTGGTGAACGTGCTGACCTCCCTGGTCGGCAACGTATTCGGCTTCAAGGCCCTGCGGCATTTGCGCCTGGAGGACATCCGTTTCCCCATCGCCTACATCAAGACCTGCGGCGGTCCGCCCGCCGGTATCCAGGTGGAGCGCGACCGGTTGAACAAGTACGGCCGACCGATGCTGGGCTGCACCATAAAACCGAAGCTGGGCCTGTCCGCCAAGAATTACGGCCGTGCCGTCTATGAGTGCCTGCGTGGCGGCCTGGACCTGACCAAGGACGACGAGAACGTCAACTCCCAGCCCTTCATGCGCTGGCGTGACCGCTTCGAGTTCGTCGGTGAGGCCATACAGAAGGCCCAGCAGGAGACGGGTGAGCGCAAGGGGCATTATCTGAACGTGACCGCGCCGGACCCGGAGCAGATGTATGAGCGCGCCGAGTTCGCCAAGGAGATCGGCTGCCCGATCATCATGCACGACTTCCTCACCGGCGGCTTCACGGCCAATACGGGGCTCGCCAAGTGGTGTCGCAAGAACGGCATGCTCCTGCACATCCACCGGGCGATGCATGCGGTCATCGACCGTCACCCGAAGCATGGCATCCATTTCCGGGTGTTGGCCAAGTGTCTGCGCCTGTCGGGCGGCGACCACCTGCATACCGGTACCGTGGTTGGCAAGCTGGAGGGGGACCGCGCTTCCACCCTGGGCTTCGTCGACCAATTGCGCGAGTCCTTCGTGCCGGAAGACCGCTCCCGCGGGGTCTTCTTCGACCAGGATTGGGGCTCCATGCCCGGGGTCTTCGCCGTGGCCTCCGGCGGTATCCATGTGTGGCACATGCCGTCCCTGGTGACCATCTTCGGTGACGACTCGGTGCTCCAGTTCGGTGGCGGCACCCAGGGCCACCCCTGGGGCAATGCCGCCGGCGCCGCGGCCAACCGCGTCGCCCTCGAGGCTTGCGTCAAGGCTCGTAACCAGGGCCGCGAGTTGGAGAGGGAGGCGCGCGACATCCTCACCGAGGCCGCCCGGCACAGCCCTGAGTTGGCCATCGCGATGGAGACCTGGAAGGAGATCAAGTTCGAGTTCGAGACGGTCGATAAGCTCGACGTCGCCTGAGCAGGTACTCCTACGCCCAACGCCTTTGACACGAACACGAGGATTACGCCATGAAGAGCACTTCGACGGTAGGTGACTATCAGACCGCCCAGACCCTGGAGACATTCGGCTTTCTGCCGAAGCTGACCCAGGCCGAGGTATACGACCAGATCGCGTACCTGGTCGCCAACGGCTGGACACCGGCCATCGAGCACGAGCACCCGAGCCGCGCCACTGATCACTATTGGACCATGTGGAAGCTCCCGTTCTTCGGCCAGCAGGACCTGGAGGCCGTGATGGCGGAAATCGACGCCTGTCACCGCGCCTACCCGGACCACCACGTCCGCCTCATCGGCTACGACAACTACACCCAAAGCCAGGGCGTATGCTTTGTCGTCATCGAGGGTCGCACCTGAAGCTCGCCTCGGACGGCGAAACCACCCCCGACGTGCGCGGCCTCGACGCTCACGTGCGGGAAATCGAGCGGTCAATCCTTTCAACGGGTGAAGTCATGACACAGCAGAGCAAAGCACCGGGGATGAGCGGACGCGCGTTGGCGCTGGCGAGGCGCAAGGCCCTGTCGGATGCCGGCAAGCGGGCCATGGCATCCTCCGCGCCGAGCCCTACGCGTGGCAGGGCCGATGCGCGGGTTGCCCCCGCGGGGCTGCCCCCCGGGGCCCTGACTTCCGTCCCGACGAAGGAAACGGTAGCTATGGCTGCCCCGACGTCACAACCGCGTCCCGCGGTACGGGCAAGGGTCACTGCCGACGCACCTGATGGCTCCAGCCGCTCGGCCGCGCTGGCTCGCCGTAAAGCTATGTCCAGTAAGGGAAAAGTCGCCGCCAGTCACCAGGACCGGGTGCGTGACGCGGTGCGCGCCAGGCCCAAGCCCGAGGCGGCCTCGGTCGCCGCCGCGGGCAAGGAAGGGGGTTGCGGCTGCGGCTGCAAGGGTAACGGCGAGCGTGAAGACACCGCGCCCAACCCGGCCCCGAGCGCCGCGGTAAGCCGCAACCCCGCCACCAACGGATGGGCCAAGGTACGCGGACCACGCCGCAAGGACGCCCAGGTCGAACCGGGCCGGGCGGCATCCCTGGCGCGCCGCCGGGCCCAGTCCGCCCGCGGCAAGGCCGGCATGGGCGCCAATGGTATGACAGCCGCCCAGACCGCCCGGGCGACAAATCCGGATCTCTCCGGCCGGGAGCTGGCTAAGGCATTGCGCGATCTGCGCAGCCGCCGCGGTAGCGCCGGGCAAAAAAAGTCCGCACCCACGGGACGCAATCGCGCCACGCGCACGGCGGCTCCCCAGGGCGCTGCCCAGGATGCCCCCTGGAAGGTGGGTGCCAGCAAGACCTCCTACGGCCAGACGGTGACCGGCACCATGGTCGGACGCTCACGCGACGTGACCGGGGACGAGGCCAGCACCTGCCGCACCGTCACCGGTACCGAGTACATGGGGGCCGACATCTTTCGCGAGTTCTGCCAGGCCGAGCCGGTAAAGGCCCCTCGGCGGGTGGGCGTCAGCCCCACCACCGGCGGAAACCGCGTCACTGGCAGCGAGCTCGGCCGCAGCCCCAAGGTGACCGGCGACGAGCCCGGCACCTGCAAGATCGTCACCGGTACCGAATACCTGGGCGCGAACCTTCAGGAGGCCTTCTGCGGCATCAAACCCGAGAAGGGGCCTGCCAAGATCAGCACGGCCGAGACCCGCGGCGGTAAACGGGTCACCGGTAGCAACGTCGGGCGCTCGGGCAAGGTCACGGGCGACGAGGTGGGCGCGGAGCGCACCCTCACCGGTACCCAGTACACACGGCTCGGCGAGCCCGCCCCCACGACCGCCCCGCCCAAGGTTGGCATCAGCGCGACGCTCCGCGGCGGGGTCGTGACCGGAACCATGGTCGGTCGTCATGCGGCCATGACCGGGGACGAGGCCGGGAGCTGCCGCAACGTTACCGGTGACGACTACATCGGCCAGGAGCAATACGTCGGGTATTGCGACGCCGCGCCTACCCGCAAAGAGCGCAAGGTGGGGGTCTCGGCAACCCTGGGCGGCGAGCGCATTACCGGCACCATGACCGGCCGCGCGCCCCGAGTGACCGGCGACGAGCCCGGCACCTGCAAGGCCGTCACTGGCACCCCCTACGCGGGTGCCGAGCAGTACGCGGAATACTGCGAGCCTTCCCAGACCGGATCGGCCAAGGCGCGCATGCAAGGGGGAAGGCGCCTGTTCGGCTCCGTGATGACGGGTATCCAGCCGTCCGTCGGCGGCAAGGCGACCGGGGATGAAAAGGGCGCCTGCGAGCCCGTCACCGGCACTCCCTACCTGGGCGCCGACCAGGTGGCAGCGGCCTGTCCCGTGGCGCCGGCCGAGCCGGGTAGCCCAGACTTCCCCCAGGCCCTGGACAGGGAGCCCTGGGGTGGATTCAGCATCCTGCCACCGGCCCATGCCGCCCAGGCCGCGCGGACGCCGATCTCCGGTATCACGGGCTCCCCCTTCGAGGGCGGGCGCATCACCGGCCCCTTCGGTATGGCGACCGGCAAGGTTACGGGCACCGAGGAGGCCCGCTTCGGGCGTGGTAGCCGCAACCCTATCGAGGCCCAGCCACCGGCGGAGGCGCCGCTGGTCTCCGGCCGCGTCAAGTCGCGCATCACCGGCGAGGGACAGGATGCCGGGCACAAGATCACCGGGGACGACTGGGACCGGGGTGATCGGGTGACGGGCACCGAGGGCACCTCGGCCCTGGCCCGCAACCCGAGCCGGCGCGGCCCGACCTTGCCAATGGCCGCCGCCATGGCAAAGGGCCGGCCAGAGGGCGTGCCCGAGCCGGTGAGCAAGGTCACCGGCGGGAGCGGCAATACCGACAAGGGCGCGCTCATCACCTACTCGGGCGGGGCGCGCGGCTGATCCGCTCCAGCGGCTAGATCACATCGCCAACCAAGATGATCCCGAGACAGGCATTGATGCA
>SBFV01000239.1 GCA_006227775.1 Gammaproteobacteria bacterium
AAGGAAGGCGCCTTCGGCAATGCCGAGCGCCGCACCCAGTTCTGGCGCCAACAGGTCAAGGCCCCCGGGGAGGGGCGGTCGGACCTGTGGCAGTACGTCGAGTTCTCCAAGCGCTTCAAGACGGACGAGGTGTGGCCCGAGGAGTTGTTGGCCAAGAATCCCGAATATCGCGGGAAGACCCTCTACCAGGTGCTGTTCGCCAACGGCACGGTGGACAAATTCCCGCAGCAGGCGGTGAAGGACGACAAGGGCAACGTCTATCCCAACGACGAGATGGAGGCCTTTGGCTTCTATCTGCAGAAGGGGCTGTTCGAGGAGTACCGCGTCTTCGGCCTGGCGGGGCCCAAGAAGGGCCATGACCTGGCCCCCTTCGATCAATACCACCAGGTGCGTGGCCTGCGCTGGCCGGTGGTGGATGGCAAGGAGACCCTCTGGCGCTACCGGGAGGGCTATGATCCCTTTGTGCCCCAGGGGGCCAAGGTCGCCTTCTACGGCAACCCCGACGGCAAGGCCAACATCATCACCGCTCCCTACGAACCACCGGCGGAGTCCCCGGATCAGGACTACGACCTGTGGTTGTCCACGGGACGGGTGCTGGAGCATTGGCATTCCGGCTCCATGACCCGGCGCGTACCGGAGCTCTACCGCGCCGTGCCGGATGCCCAGGTGTTCATGAATCCGGTGGACGCGGAGAAGCGGGGCCTCAAGCGGGGCGACCCAGCCAAGATCGCCAGCCGCCGCGGCGAGATCATCTGCCGGGTGGAGACCAAGGGGCGCAACAAGATGCCGGAGGGCCTGGTCTTTGTCCCCTTCTTTGATGCCAGCCGCCTGGTCAACAAGCTGGTCCTGGACGCCACCGATCCCCTGTCGCGCGAAACGGATTTCAAAAAGGTGGCGGTCAAGGTGATGAAGGCCTGAGGTCCGGGGGCCTTGGAGCAGCCAGACCCTCCCGATGGGTGAACTGAGTGGAGAGCGAGACCCGGCACCGGCCCGCCAGGCATGCCGAAGGGCTCCGGCTGGAGAGGGTCGGATCAGCGAGGGGCGCGCGCGAGGCACGCGATGATCCCCTCTCCCCAACCCTCCCCCACCAAGGGGAGGGAGTAATGCGCGCAAACCCTGGTGGAACCTTATGACCGTACCGGTCAATGACAAAGGCGGGATGGGGTTCGACCCCGGACGTCGGCGCTGGCTGGCGGAGGGTCTGCGCACCCTGGCCGGGGTCGCCCTGGTCACGGGCCTGCTCGGCGTCTATCAGCGCCAGGCGCGGGCCCTGCCAGCCACCGCCATCCGTCCCCCCGGGGCCTCCACCGACGAGGCGGATTTTCAGTCGGCCTGCATCCGCTGCGGCCTGTGCGTACGCGATTGCCCCTATGACACCCTGCGGCTGGCCCGACCCGGCGAGGAGGTGGCCCTGGGCACCCCCTATTTCGTGGCCCGCGACATCCCCTGCGAGATGTGCGACGACATTCCCTGCGTCAAGGCCTGCCCCACCGGTGCCCTGGACCGGGGCTTGACGCAAATCGAGGAGGCGCGCATGGGGCTGGCGGTGCTCATCGACCAGGAGGCCTGCATCGCCTTTCAGGGCCTGCGCTGCGAGGTCTGCTTCAACATCTGCCCGGTGCGGGGCAAGGCCATCAGCCTCAACAAGCAGCACAATCCCCGCAGCGGCAAGCATGCCTTCTTCATTCCGGTGGTCCATTCCCACGATTGCACCGGCTGCGGTAAGTGCGAGAAGGCCTGTATTCTGGAGGAGGCGGCCATCAAGGTGCTGCCCATCGCCTTGGCCAAGGGGATGCTGGGCAAGCACTATCGCCTGGGGTGGGAACAGAAGGCCCAGGCGGGCGAGTCCCTGGTGACGCCGGACCTGCCGCACCACTACAACCTGCCGGAGGGCATGCAGTACGAGCACGGCGGCCGTGGGCTGATCTTTGGCGAGCCGTCGCCAGCACCCTCCCCGGCCAATCCCCTGGAGACCCTCAACGGCGGAGGAGGTAACCCATGAAGCCCGGCGAACGACCTGGCGCCGAGGCGATCGAGCGCAAGGGCTGGCTCGGCGCCCACCGCTGGCTGTTGGCCCGGCGCCTCAGCCAGTTAGTCTTCCTTGGCCTCTTTCTGGCCGGGCCCTGGCTGGGCCTCTGGATCGTCAAAGGCAACCTCGCCTCCAGTCTGACCCTGGATGTCCTGCCCTTGACCGATCCCCTGCTACTATCGCAGGTCCTCGCCAGTGGCAACCTGCCGGAAAATGCCGCCTTCATCGGTGCCGCCATCGTCCTGATCTTTTACCTGGTCGTCGGCGGGCGGGTCTATTGCAGTTGGGTTTGCCCGGTGAACCCGATCACCGATGCCGCCGAGTGGCTGCGGCGGCGGCTCGCTATCAAGGCCGGGGCCCATTTTTCCGCTCAGACCCGCTACTGGCTGCTGGGGGCCATCCTGCTGCTGGCGACCACCGGCGGCGGACTGGCCTGGGAGCTGGTCAATCCGGTCTCCATGGTCTACCGCGGACTGGTCTTTGGCATGGGGCTCGCCTGGGGCATCCTGGTTGCCATCTTCCTGCTCGACCTCTTCATCGGCCGGCGGGCCTGGTGCGGTCATCTCTGCCCGGTGGGTGCCTTTTATGGCCTGCTGGGTGGGGTAGCTCTGGTGCGCGTCGGCGCCCTGCGCCGAGAGCGCTGCGACGACTGCCTCGATTGCTTCGCCGTCTGCCCCGAGCATCAGGTCATCAAGCCCGCCCTCAGGGGGGCGGACAAAGGCCTGGGGCCAGTAATCCTGTCCGGCCACTGCACCAATTGCGGCCGCTGCATCGATGTCTGCGGGCGCGACGTCTTCGCCTTTACCACCCGTTTCGCCAATAACCACCGTCTGGCCAATAACCCCCGCCCCACCAACCCCTGCCGCTCCGCCATTCACTTCCGTTCCGCCAACCCCAGCCGCACCGCAATAAACACCCGACCGGTCAATGCCGGCGACAATCACCCTCAGGAGGTGTCGTCATGAAGCCATCCACAGCCCTTCTGGCCCTGGCGCTCGCCGGTCTGACCGGACTGGCGGTACCGCCCGGCCTCGCCGCCCCCATCGATTCCCTGCGCGGCGATCTGCCCATCACCGCCACCGAACCCGCGCCGGCGTTGTTCAAATACATCAACGACAAGGAAAACATCCCGCGCAACTTCGAGGAGCAGCCCCCCCTGGTTCCCCATACCACGGAGAAATATCCCATCAATCTTACCGAGAACGGCTGCCTGAAATGCCACATGGAAGGGGTTACCCCCGGGAAGGATGAGGACGAAGACTCCAAGTCGGTGCCGATGAGCGAATCCCATTACGTCGATCGCAATGGCGTCAAGCAGGACAAGCCGGTCGGCAGCCGCCATTTCTGCACCCAGTGCCATGTTCCCCAGGCCGACGCCGAGCCCCTGGTGGAGAACACCTTCCAGGCCGCCCTTACGAAATAGGGGTCACGCGGGTAGACTTGAGGCTCATGAAGCAAAGCCCCCCCTTCGAATCGTCCGACCTCGCCGCACCCGTCGTGGAGGCCGGCGAGATCGAACTCTCCGACGCGGACATCCTGGAGGCGATGGCAGAGATACCCGGTTATCTCGACATCTCCACCGCTGATTTCCGGGATCTTTACCACCTGGCCTATCGTCATGGCCTGGAACGGCTATTCCGCGGTATCAGCGCCCGGCGATTGATGCGCGCGGACATCCAGCCCCTCGCCCCCGACATGCGCTTGGTGGAGGCCATCCCCCACTTCGTCCGCCAAGGGCTCAAGGCCTTGCCCGTGGCGGACGCGGAGGGCCGAGTCACTGGCATCCTCAGCGAGACGGATGTCCTGCGCGCCCTGGGGGCGGAGACCTTCCTCGCCCTCCTCGCCCGGCTCATGGCCGAGCCGGGTCTCATCACCCCTAACGGCTGCCAGCGATCGGTGCGGGATCTCATGACCAGCCCGGCGGTGACCGTCCCCGAGACGGCCGACTTCCGGCGGATGATGGGAGCCTTCGGCCGCCACCCCGGACGGGCCATGCCGGTGGTCAGCGCCGATGGGCGGCTCGTCGGTCTATTGCTGCGTAAGCAGTTCCTCCATGCCTGTCACCTGGCGGCGCCGGCACCCCCCTGAACCGCCGTGAGGTCCCTTTCTTCCCCCACGAGTTCCCGCAAAACCTCCAGGGCGGTGGCCAACACCTCGTTGTCCGTCTCCTGGGGATAGACCACGTAGGCCGGCATCCGCAGGGTCGGGCTACCCGCCACCCGGCGGAGACAGCCCCCGCGGAGATAGACCTCCGCCACCCGCTCGGGCACGAAGCAGGTGCCCCCATCGGCCAGGATCAATTGCAGCCCCAGCCAGCCGATGTTGGCGGTGCGGGCCGGCCGCTCGAAATCCGGATAGACCCTATGGTGCTCCGCGTAGAAGGTCGGTCCCCAGTCCACGTACACATAGTCGTCATCGACCCCAGGCACGGGCGCATGGTCCAGGTCCTTTTCCGGCTCCTGGACCCCGGGGCGGTTCAGTCCCGGTTTCTGGTCCGGGTCTGGGTTCTGCTCCTGCTCCTCGCCCTGGTTCAATGCAAGTGCTTGAACCCGATCCAGGTCCGGTTCGTGATTCCCGGCTGGCCCCAGGTGACCCGCGGGTGGCGGGGCCGGGGTCACCAGGATCAGGGTCTCGTCGAACAGATAGTCCACCCGCAGGCCCGCCCCCTGCCGGGGACCGTACATCAGGGCCAGGTCCATGGTGCCGGCGATCACCCGGCGCATCAGGTCTTCCTCGAAGCCGATCTCCGTATTCAGCGACACGTCCGGTGCCAGGCGGCGCATCCGCGCGGCCCAGCGCGGCAGGAACTGATCCCACAGGGCGATGCGGGCGCCGATGGTGAGGCTGGCGCGAAATCGGCTCGCCAGGCCCACGTCGTGCCGCGCTTGCTCATAGGTCAGCACCAGCGTCTTGGCGTGGCGCAGAAAGCGCCGCCCCGCCGGCGTCAGGACCGCCCCAGCGCGATTGCGGATGAAGAGCCGCGCCCCCAGGGCCTGCTCCAGGTTCTGGATGCGCGCGCTGACCGTGGACTGGGTGACATGCACCCGATTGGCCGCCTCGAGGAAACTGCCATGGGCGGCCACCTGGAGAAAGGTCTTGACCTGATCGATGTCCATGGCCAGGGATTTTATACCCGTCGCAGGCCAATTTCGGCCAGACCTGGTCCCGTGCGGACTCGGAGGGCAAGTCCGGCGGGCCTGGGCTGGAGAGGGACGGTCAGGTGGCCTCTGGCGTGGGTGTCGCCAGCAAGGATGCTGGCGCCAAGCCTGCAGAGATGGATTCAGGGCGCCCCCCCGCCAGACCCAACCCGACCCGGGATGAGCGCCCAGCGCCAGGTGCCCGAGGATCCGGGAATACGGAGAGAATGATTGCGACGGCTAACTATCGAATTCTTCGATACCAATTGCGGATTAAATTCGTTTGTCATCCCTATAAGCGACGGCTAATCTTTACTTAAACAGTCGGGAATTAGCCAGTCGGGAGTACCCAAGGGAAACTCCCAAAGATAGCTAGCTCCGCAAGCCAAGAGGCCCAGGGCGCCAGATAGCCCGGCTGAACCCCTCACCACACCGGAGATGAAAGATGATCGCCGTCAGAGTATCGATGAAGGCCACCCACGAGCCCCTCAAACGCACCCCGGTGGTCCTGAAACTGGATGAGAATGACCTGGAGACCGGGCCGGTGCTGACCGATCGGGCCGGGGTAGCGCGCTTCGACCTACCCGCCACCAGCGGCCGGGTCCTGGTGTCCGGGCGGCAGCGTTACGATGGGCGCCTGGAGGGGGAGATCCCCATCGAGCTGTGGTCCATCACCGAGGCCGACCAGGACAGCCGTGGCCTCGCGGCGGGCCTGCCGGCGGGGAGCAACGCCTACCCCGGCATGACCACCCGCTACGTGGTGGTGGGCCAGAACTGGCTGCTCACCGACAGCGAGGGTTACCTGGTCGATCCGGCGCAATGGTCCGAGGACTTCGCCCGGGTCCTGGCCGCCGAGGAAGACCTGGCCCTGACCGCCGAGCACTGGGAGGTGATCCGCTTCCTGCGCGCCAGCTTCGCCCGCCATGGCACCCAGCCCACGGTGCGCGACATGATCGCCCACTTCCGCCGGGTCTGGGGGCCGGAACGCGGCAGCAACCGCTATCTACACCGCCTCTTTCCCCGCGGTGGCCCCCAGAAGCAGGGCAACCGCCTGGCCGGCCTGCTCCGCACCAAGGGGGAACATTAAAACTGGCCGTAGCGCTGATGGCCCGCGCAGAGGGTGGAGCGGTCCCAACGGCCGGAGAACAGATAGGAGAAGAGGTTGTCGGCCTCCTCCCCCTCGAACTCGGCGAGGGTTGAGACGCCGAGCACCGGGTTGGAGTTGATGCAATAACCCACCCCCAGGGGCTTCACGACAGTGAGCTCGGCCCAGGGATCATCGAGGGAGGGCTCCATGCGCAGCGCGGTGATGCTTCCCGGCTCCCAGGACTGGTAGTCAGTGGCACTGTCATAGTTGACCAGGCGCATCCTGGAAAAGGTCGTTTGCCCCTGGGGCCCCGCGCCGACCTCAGATTGGAAGAGCAGGCAGGAGCTCCGCTGGCGGCAGCCAGGTCCCACATCCTGATAGAGTTGAGCCATCAAGGGGTCATTGTAGGTGCCAAGCTCCGCCTCGATCTCGAAGATCCGTCTGCCCTTGCTCTCGATCAGGGCATGGGCCCACGTGTCGGTCCGCTCGACCAGGATGCGCTCACACAATTTCTTGGGCAGTCCCGAGAATTCGCGCCCGCTGCAGAGCGCCATCAGCGCTCCCGGGCCGCTGAGTTGGAGGTTGAGGAAATAGATTCCCGTCGTCTCACCATAGCGGCACATGAGCCCAAGCGCGGCCTCCATGTACCAGGGGGCGAAGGTGGGTTCCCGGATGTTGACGGCATAGACAAAGGCCAGGGGCTGGTCCGGCATGACCAGTTCCAGCGGTGGCGGCACTACCCGGCGGGCGATGGCGGGATCGGTCTGCCAATAAAGGTAGAGACCCTCCATGCTGTTTAAGGCGGTGGGATTCATGAACCCCTGGAGCTGTTCCCGGGGGGTAAAGTAGCTACCGTTGTTCACCCTGTCTGACCTCTCGTTGCTGTCGGACCCTACCGATTACACGACCCATTCCCCGCTCCGGCGCTTGCGGGCCACGTTCAGCAGGTACTCATCGTTCCCCGTGGCGGCTTCGGGATGGAAGCAATGCTTCGCGCCGCTCAAGTCACCCTCGTCCCCAAGTACCAGCCGCTCGTTTCTTGCCACACCCGCCAGGACCGTCCGCGCGGATTGCTCTGGTGTCTGCGCTCCTGGAGGGGGTTCATTACCACCCGCCTTCCAGATCGCGGTTGCCGTCGTGCCGGGCGTCGCCGAGGTCACGCGGATGTTCTCGTCCCATAGCTCATAACGCAGGGCGAGTGTGAGCCCATTCAGGGCGGCCTTGGTGGCGGAGTACATGGTCTGATAGGCCATGGGGAAGAAGGCGATGCCGGAAATGATGTCGACGATGTGCCCGCCTCCTTGAGCGCGCATGATCGGCAGCACCGCGCGGATGCCGTACAGTGCCCCGTAAAAGTTCAGCGCGAACGCCTTTTCCCAGTCTTCGTTCGTTTGCGCATCGAAAGCTCCGCCGAGACCAGCGCCGGCATTGTTGAACAACAGATCAACACGCCCACCGCCGCACTCCGCGGCCCGTCGGATCATGCGCTTGACGTCTTCTTCCTGGGTGACGTCGCAGTGGAGTCCGACTACCCGTTCGGGATAAGCCGCGTTCAGCCGCGCGGTCTCCCGCCGCAGATTCTCGTCATTGAAATCCGCGAGGACGACCTTCGCGGCCCCATAGGCCAGCATCGTTTCCGCCAGGGCCAGCCCGATGCCGGAGGCGCCGCCGGTCACCACGGCCACCTGGTCCCGATAGTATTCGCTCGTCTCGTTCATGGCCGTTGTCCTCCATTGCGGGTGTGGATTGGGCAGGAAAAATCAGGGATCAGAATGCAGGATTCCGCGTTCGGGGGGTTGAAGGTTGGAGGTTGGGTTCGGTATCGGGGTTCGGGATTTGGGATTCGGTGTCGGGGCAGGGGCCAGGGCCGGGCTTCGAGGGTCAGGGTTCGTAGACGAAGGCCTGGCCATAGGCGTCCTGGGTGGCATCCACCACCCGCCCCCCCCGGGACGCGTCCCCCAGGACATGGGCGTCCGGGAAGGCGGCCTTAAAGCGCGCGACCAGTTCCGTTTGGGGCCGGACTCCCAGGGCCAGGATGACGGTGTCCGCGGCCACCTTGACGGCTAAGCCACTCGCCAGACACGCGAACTCCGCGCCTTCCGGCGTGATCCGCGTCAGCTTGTGCCCCGGCAGATAGGTGGGGTGGTAGGGGGCCATGCGTTGCTTGGCGTCCAGAATGGTCATCATGTCAGCGCCCGCGCCAATCTCCGGCAGCAGGTCGACGATGGTGGTCCGGTGTCCGGACTTGAGCACCACCTCCGCCGTTTCCAGCCCGGTCATGCCCGAGCCGATGATGACGCAGTCCCCTTTGGCCTCCTCGGGATGGAGCAGCACCTCCTCCGCCAGGACGACGTTGCCGCCGTCGATGCCGGGGACCGGCGGAATGAAGGGCCGGGCGCCGCAGGCGATGAAGACCCCGCTGGGGGACAGGGCCTGGACCTTGGCGACCGTCGCCTCCTCCCCAAGCCGCAGATCGATGCCGGTCTCCCGGGCCTGGGCGATCAGGGAGTCGATGAAGCGGGTGATCTTGTCCTTGCCGATCCCCTTGTCGGCGACATTGAGGGTGCCGCCCAGGCGCCGGGCGGCGTCGAACAGGACGGGATGGAAACCCCGCTCCTTGAGGACCAGGGCGGCCGTGAGCCCCGCCGGGCCACCGCCGATCACGGCGATGATACGGCCCGCGCCATTGCGCTCGGGGCGGGCGAACTCGCGCTCGCGCCCGGTCGTCGGGTTGACCGAGCATTTGACGTGCCGATGGTGGAAGATCTCGTTGAGGCACACCAGGCAGCCGATGCACTTGCGGATCATCTCGGCCCGACCGGCCCTGGCCTTGTTGCACCAGGCGGGATCGGCCAGATGGCCGCGGGCGACCCCCACCAGATCGCAGCACCCTTCCCGCAGGATCGCCTCCGCGACCTCGGGCTCCTTGATATTGGCCACGGCGATGACCGGGATCCTGACGCGCTGTTTGATCGCCGCGGCCATGTATTTCTTCCACCCCTGTTCGTAGGTGCCTGGCTCGATACAGGCCAGGGCGGACTCGGGCGGGGTGTCAGGGATGCCGCAACTGATGTCGAGGAAATCGACCCCGCCCTGTTCCAGTGCCACGGCCATCCGGCAGGAGGTGGCGAGGTCGTTGCCCTGGTCCCCGAGGAACTCCTCGGCGGAGAGGCGCACCCCGAGGGGAAAAGTCCGGCCACAGACCCCGCGAATACCGGCCAGGATCTCCAGCAGGAACCGCAGGCGGTTCTCCAGGCTGCCGCCATAGTCATCGTCGCGGCGGTTGAGATAGGGCGAGAGGAAGGAATTGATCAGGTAGCCATGGGCGCCGTGCAATTCGACCCCGTCGGCGCCCGCCATCTGCGCGACCCGCGCCCCGGTGACGAAGGCGGCCTGAATCCGCTGGATCTCCGGCACGGTCAGGGCCCGGGGCGTCAGGCCGGAGAGGAGATGGGGGACCGCCGAGGCGGCCACGGGCTCCTCGCCAAACAGGATCTGGCCCTCCCGCCCGGGATGATGGAGCTGGAGAAACATCCGGGTGCCGTACTTGTGCACCGTATCCATCAGCCGTTCGAGACCCTGGAGGTCGGCGGTGCTGCGCGCGGCGAGCTGGTTGGGTTCGCTGGCCCCCGCGCCATCGAGGACGCGGCACACGCCGCTGATGATGAGGCCCACGCCCCCCTTGGCCCGGGCCTCGTAAAAGGCGATGGCATCGTCATTGACGCCCCCGCCCGCGGCGGCGAGGTTGGCGCCCATGGCGGTCATGGCCACGCGATTCTTGATCTCCAGGCGTCCAATGGCGACCGGGCTGAACAGGTTGGCGTACATCGGCGGGCTCCCGTCCCTCAATCGCCAGGACCGGTGAGGAAATCGGGTCGGGAATAGGCCGGGTTCGGGTAGCTATAG
This sequence comes from Gammaproteobacteria bacterium, assembly GCA_006227775.1. Taxonomy (GTDB): domain Bacteria; phylum Pseudomonadota; class Gammaproteobacteria; order Chromatiales; family Chromatiaceae; genus M0108. Next base: position 10,160 of record SBFV01000239.1, read on the forward strand.
AATCCTTTGCCTGACTTGATCCCCAGCCAACCCTTGTCGATATATTCCCGCTTGATCAAGTCCGCGAACTCCATTGCGCCCGGATCACCGGAGGTCTTGGCGGCACTCTCCAAGATGTGCCACAGGGTATCCAGCCCCACATAGTCGAGCCCGCCAAAGGGACCCGCCGGGATACCGAGGACCAGCATGGCGGCACGATCCACATCCTCGACGGTCGCCACCTTATCGACGAAGACCATCCGCATTGCCGCAGTGTTCAAGGCACCCAATAAGGTATTGCCGATATAGCCAGGATATTCCCTCTTCAGCAAAGTCGGGACTTGGCCAATCCGCCTGGCAAAGGCCACCAACAGCGCGAGGGTTTCCGCAGAGGTGCCGGGGTGGGGCATGATATCGGCCAGGCTCTTGGTCCAGACCCCGTAGAAATGCAAGGCGGCGAATTTGTCGGGCCGACCCGTCGCCGCGGCGAACATCGAGGGGAGCAGGGTCGAGGTATTGGTGGTGAACAGGGTGTGGGGCGGACAGATGACATTGAGCTGGGCGAAAATCTCTCCCTTCAGCGCCGGGTCTTCGAATACCGACTCGCTGACCAGATCGGCCTTGGCCCCATCCTCTTGCCGCTGGGTGTAGGTGATTCGTGCCAGGGCGGCCTCGGCCCCCTCCGCTGTCATCAGTCCCTGGGTCACCAGGTCGGCGGCATAGTCAGGAATCCTGGCCCTCGCCGTTTCCAGGGACTTGGCAAAGCCATCGTAGGCGATGACTTCGTAACCAAAACGCGCGCATTGCAGGGCGATTTTTTGCCCCATGGTCCCAGTACCGACCACGAGGACGTGACGGATATCATCGATGTTCATCGAGAGACTCCTGAGGACCAATGATGAGGTTCCATCCGAAGCATAGCCCGCGGGGGGGGCATTGCAAGGCGATCGACGACATTAATCCCAACGCGAATCGGTGGTCGTCTTTCCCCCCTCTCAGGGCTTCCGGCGGGAATGAGAGCGGCTGGCGGGGGGGGACGGTGGGTCCATACCGGTCCTTCCTTGGGGGGAGGAATTAATCGGCAGGCTTGGCAACATTTCTCCCCTTGCCAGGGTGTGACCAATCCGACGCCAGGCATCCGCCCAGATCGCCAAACCCCCATTTGCCCCAATCCCTGTTTGCTCCAACCCTCCATTTCCCAGCCAGGACAACGATGCCCTCCGCCCGTGCCAGATGGTCAGCTTTACTGGTGACGGGGGGTTCTGTCCCCTCGCTGGGGCCGCTCCTGCCGATGGCCCGGGAACGGACCCCGCTGGCGCTGGACCCGGGGCTACCCTTTCCCGCCCCGCGACTCACCACTCGCCAGGCTGAAGGGCCCGCCCACCGCCCGTGAACTCGCTGGCCTTTTCCACCTTGGGCGGGGCCTTGGTCTTGGGTTTGGTCTTCGTGGTGGTAGTGGTAGGACGGCAGTCCTTGCCACCGTAGGTACAGTCGGGAAAATCGTAGAAATTGTAGGTGGTCGAGTAAACGGGAGGAGGCGTCTGACAGCCCATCAGGGTCAGGCTGATCAGGGCCAGAAATAACAGGTTGCGCATTGATTGCGATCCTCGGCAGGTGACAACGACGAAACGGGGACCCGGGAGCGATACCCCCTTGCATGGGGTCAATTTCCAGACGCATCGCCCACCGGATAAACAATAGCTGACTCTTGGCCCGCTGTCGTCCATTGGGAGAGGAAGAGCTTCGCGCTGGCTGGCCAAGCAGGCGGCAAGGGGGTATAAATAGCCGTCAGGGCCGAGACATCCTGGCAGTCGCTCTGGGCCCGCCAGGCGGGGTTGCCGCCGCTCTCCATTCCGGACAGACCATGACCCAACTCCTGAGCCTCTCCCGGTCGGCGCGGCTGGCGGGCGTGACCCGCGCCGAGATCCAGCGGCGCATCCGTCGTGGCGAATTGACCACGTTCGAGGGCGAGATCGCCGTCAGCGACCTGCTGCGGGTCTTTCCCCAGGTCAGCCTGGACAACGACGACGCCCTGGAGCGGGTCCAACGTATCAAGGCCATGGCCCTGCCCCGCTCCCACGACGCGGATACGGTGCTGCCCAGTCCGGAGGTGCTGCGGTCGCGACTCAAAGGCATGGGCGAGGCCCTCGCGGCCAAGGTCTCGGCCCTGGACGCCGCCCATACCCTCCTGGACGACGTGGAGGCCCGGCTCGCCCAACTCGGCCAGGCCCCCACTCAGGCCGGCCTCCAGGCCGATATCCGGGAACTGGCCGATTGGCTGGCCCAGAGCCACCAGGCCCTCACCGACCGCACCACCCTGGATCGGGAGGCCCAACTGCTGGCCAAGGACAATTTCCTGCGCCTCATGGCCGCCAGCGTCAAGCTTATCCCCAGCGGCCGGGACTTCTTCGTCGAGGGTGACGAGAGCATCCTCGAGGCCTCGGTGCGGGCCGGCCTCCATCTGGCCTACGGCTGCGCCAGTGGCAACTGCGGTGCCTGCAAGGCCCGGGTGGTGAGCGGTGAGGTGCGGAAGATCCGCGATCACGACTACCCCCTCAGCACCCGCGAGAAGGAGATGGGCTACATGCTGGCCTGCTCCAACACCGCGGTGACCGACCTGGTCCTGGAGGCGGCCGAGGCCCTGAGCGTCGATGACATCCCCCCGCAGGAGATCCGCGCCACCCTGCAAGGCAAGGAGATGCTGGATGGGGACCTCATCAGCCTGCACCTCCAGACGCCCCGTACCCAGACCCTGCGCTTCATGGCCGGCCAGCGCGCCCTGCTGACTCTGGAGGACGACAGCGCCGCCGAACTGCCCATCGCCAGTTGCCCCTGCGATGCCCGCAACCTGCGCTTCCTCGTCCGGCGCCGGCCTGACCGGCCCTTCGCCGCCGCCATCTTCGGCGACCAGGTGAGACCGGGGCACCTGGTCCTCATCCAGGGTCCCGTTGGTCGCTTCGTCCTTGACGAGACCGCTACGGCCCCGGCGGTCTTCGTCGCCTTTGGCGAGGGCATTGCCCCCATGCGCGGCCTCATCGAGCATGGCATTTCCCTCGATACCATTGAATCCTTCCACCTCTACTGGCAGGCCCCGGGCGATGCCTCCCCGCTATCCCTGGAGCAAGGGCGCTGGTGCCGTGCCCTCCAGGATGCCCTGGACAACTTCACCCTCACCCCGCTCCCGCACGCGGACACCCAGGAGATCCTGGCGCGGCTGCTGGCGGATCATCCCGAGCCCGGCGGCCGCCGTTTCTATCTGGCCGGACCGAGATCGCGGATCGAGCCCCTGGCGGAGGCCCTACGCAACCACGACGTGGCGGCTGATCGCCTGTCGATGGAATTCCTCGAGGATTGAGCGACCCGCCCGGAACCCCATCCTTCCATGCCCGACCCCGACCAGTCCCCGCTCCCCGGCTCATCCTCCAGGAAAATCCACTTGGGCAGGGGGCTCCCTGCCCTGCTTGCGCTCCTGCTCCTGCAGGGCCTCCTCCTTGGCCAGGCCCACGCCTTTTTTCCGGCGACCGATGTGGAGCCCGCCCGGGTGCTCGTCGTCCACGCCTACAGCCAGGATGACCCCTGGACCAAGCGCCAGCACGAGGGCTTCGTCACCGGTCTCAAGGAGGCACTGCCGGTCCCCCCCCTCGTCAGGACCGAGTATCTGGACGCCGAACGGCTGGGCCGGGTGTCGGGTTATACCACCTGGTTCGCCGACTACCTGGGCCAGAAATACCAGGATTTTCAACCCCAGATCCTCTACGTCACCGATGACGAGGGCCTCCGTCTCGGCCTGGAGGTCCAGGCGCGGAGCTTCCCGCGCACCCCCTTGGTCTTCTCCGGGGTGGAGGATGATCCGGTGCAGGCGGACCTGAAGCCTGACCTCCAGACGGGCGTCTTCGAAAAAAGGGCCATCGGCCCCAACCTGGACCTGCTGCAGGGCTTCGCCGACGCCGGTGAGGACATCGTCATGGTCGGCGACGGTTCTCAGGCCTCCCGCGCCCTCCTCCAGGAGATCGAGGCTGAGCTGGCCCAGCGACCGGCGATGAAGGTTCACACCATCTCCGGCGCCAGCCTGGAGGCCCTGTTGGCCCGCCTCGCCGAAACCCCGGGTCCCCTCCTGCTCACCTCCCTCAGGAGGGTCAAGGATCCGAACGGCCGGGTCCTTGATCCGGAGCAGGTGATTCCTCTCATCGTCGCTGGCCGCGATGCCGTCCTGACGATGGAAGACGCCTACTGGTTCGACGGCGTACTCGGTGGCTACCTGACCAGTGGCCTGGCCCAGGGCCGAAGCGCCGCCCGCCTGGCTGCCGCTCACCTGGCGGGCCGTCCCCTCAAGGAGCTGCCACCGGTCACGGACAGCCCCAATGAATACCTCTTCGACGACGCCCGTCTCGCTGCCCTGGATCTCCAACTGCCGGAGGATATCGCCCATGAGGCGCGGCTGATCAATCACCGGATGGGTCTGGTCGCGCGCTA
>SBFV01000005.1 GCA_006227775.1 Gammaproteobacteria bacterium
CTTCCGGGATGCGTTGGACGTTCAGGACGCCGGTACGGAAGAGATCCAGGATCGCGTGGTCGGCCCGTTCGGGCGAGAGCGGGGTTTGGCGGTAGCGGCGGAAGGCCCGCTCGTGGTGGTCACGCACGTCGGCGAGGGGTTCCACCACTTCGGCGACGAGGCGATGGTGCACCCCCGTAGAATGAAAGTCATTGGCCGTGACTTTCACGGAAAAAAGGCACCCCCACTGGCGTGGGGGTGCCTTGCGGTAGTGAGCCTGATTGTAGACTTGGGGAGTTGGGCGGTGGATGAGCGCCCGAGCTGGCCCGCTGTGTTGGGCCTTGATCGCCCCCAATCGGCCCCAACGGGACCGATTGGATCAGGCTGTAAGGGTTAAACCTTGGGGGCGACCGTCCCCAGGCTGGCGCGACGCTCCTGGCTGGCCTTGAGGGCCTCGGCGCGACGGGTCTCGGCGGCCTTGCGGGCCTCCTCGTGGCGACTTTGGGCGGCCTTGCGCTGTTCGTCGCGGCGGGCCTGCATCTGCTCACGGCGCTCCGCCTGCTTGGCGGCCAAGGGGTGGACCGGGCGGCTCGGGCCATAGGCGGGGAAGGCAGGCATAGCCGGGGCGCCAGCGAATTCCGGCATGGCCGGCATCTCGGGCATCTTGCCGAATTCGGGCATGGGGGGCATTTCCGGCATCTGACCGAATTCGGGCATGGCCGGGAATTCAGGCATCTGGCCAAACTCGGGCATGGCGGGGAACTCGGGGACCTTGCCAAATTCCGGCATCGGGGGGAATTCGGGCCGCTGGGCGAACTCGGGCATGGCCGGGAACTCCGGCATCTGGCCGAATTCGGGCACCTGGCCAAACTCCGGCATGGGTGGGAATTCCGGGGCCTGGCCGAATTCCGGCATCGCCGGCATCTCGGGCATGGCGGGGAATTCGGGCATCATTGGCCTGGCGAAGTCAGGTCCCATGACCGGCGGCTGATGGGCTTCCTTCATGGCGGTGAGCCAGTCAGCCTGCATCTTGGCCTGCTCCTCGGCGTGGCGGGCCGCCATTTGGCGCATCTCCGCCTGCATGGCGGGGTCCATGGGGGGGGCGGTCCACCAGGCGCTGGCGGAAGAAGAGACGGCCGCCAAGGCGGCCACTGAGACAGCAAGGGCAATCTTGTTCATTTTGTACACACCTCGAAAATCGAAAGGAAGAGATGGATGGCCGAAGCCTTAGTTCTTCTTGGGCCAGGCGGGTCATCCAGGCCATGGGTGATTAGTATATTAGAAAATTCTGATTTAGCAATAGGCCTGAGAACACTTTTTGCGCTGCCTTGACATGATGCTGTCTGGCAGGTTCTTTCATCGGCGGATTCAAGGATGGAAGTCATCCATGACCCTTGCTGTTGATGACTTCGCCCTTCAGCGACGGCATCCCCGCGGCATCTTCCATCCTGCGGGGTCTAGGGAGCCCCGGCGTGAAAGGGTGGGCGCAGTCCCCTCAGGCAACCGGCGCAAGGGGCTGCTAGACTCCCATCCGTGATCCAGGGTTCTCACGGGGAGATATTCCATGTTGCGTCATCGGCTGATCCTGCCTTACCTCTTGTCTTTGCTCCTGCCGTTGCTGCTGGGCGTCACGGCCTGGCTGGGGGGGCTGACCCTTCCAGGATCCCTCCAGGCCGCCGAGGGTGGTGAGCGCCGCCTGGTCCTGGTCGAAGGCGTGGATTATTTCGGCCAGGATCTGGCGACCCGCCAGGATATCGACCTGGAGGCCTGCCAGTCGGCCTGTCTGGCGGACCAGCGCTGCCGCGCCTTCACTTACAACCGCAAGGCGCGCTGGTGCTTCCTGAAGAGCGACTACGAGGACGCCCGGCCCTTCGCCAACGCGGTCTCGGGCCATATCGCCACCGGGGCCACCGGGAACAAGCCCAACCAGGACCAGGACCAGGACCGGCGGACCCGGCGCCTGGCCGACCTGAGTTTCCTGCCCCGGAGTGAGCTCGAGGCAGCGCGGCGTCAGGCGGCGGAGATCGCCACCCGGTCCCGGCCGACCGGGGTCCGCTTCGACCAGCTTGTGGCGTCAGCTCAGGAGGCGGAGCGCGCCCAGGACTGGCCGGCGGCCATCAGCCGCTATACCGAGGCCCTGCGTCTGACGCCGGATGCCCCGGCGGCCTGGCTGGGCCTGGCGCGGGCCAACCTGAGTTACCCGCTCGATGACTGGCAGGCGCGCCAGCGCCTCCTGACCGCCGCCACCGCCGCCGCCAGCAATGCCTATCTGAGCGCCGGGGGCGACGCCGACCGGGTGCGCGCCCTCGCGGCCCTGGGCCAGACCCTGGCGGCCCGCTATCAGTGGCGGCCCGCCCTCCGCGCCCTGCGCGCCGCCCTGGCCATCAAGGAGGACCCGGGGGTCCGCGCCACCTATGCCCAATGGCTGGCGGAGCACGGCTTTCGCATCACCGGCCACCGCGTCGACTCCGAGGCGGCCAGTCCACGCATCTGCGTCGAATTTTCCGACCCCCTGGCCAAGGAGCGGGCGGGTCTCACCGACTTCCTGCAAGTCGAGGCCGGCCGCGGCCTGACGGTGGAGGCGGACCCCCAGGCCCTGTGCGTGGACGGCGTGATCCATGGCGAGCGCTATCGCCTGCGGGTGCGCGCCGGTCTGCCGGCGGCGGACGGGGAGGTCCTGGCCCAGGCGGCGGACCTGGATATCTATGTCCGCGACCGCTCGCCCGCGGTGCGCTTCCAGGGGCGCGCCTACGTCCTGCCCAAGGGCGGCGAGGCGGCCATCCCCCTGGTATCGGTCAACACCCGCCTGGTCAAGGCCCAGGTGCTGCGGCTGGGCGACCGCTCCCTGGCTACGGCGGCGGGGGCGGGGCCCCTGCTCAGGTCTCTCAGTCCCTACGAGACCCAGGAGATCCGCGACCGCCAGGGCGAGGCCATCTGGTCCGGGGAGGTCGAGGTCGGCATGGAGCTGAACCGGGAGCAGACCACCGCCGTCCCCATCGGGGCCCTCATCCAGGCGCTCAAACCGGGGGCCTACGTCATGACCGCCCGGCCGGCGGAGGCCCCGGACCAGGGGGAGGAGTTGGCGACCCAGTGGTTCGTCGTCTCCGACCTGGGGCTCTCGGGCCTGACCGGCAACGACGGCCTCCATGCCTTCGTCCGCTCCCTGTCCAGCGCCCAGCCCCTGGCGGGGGCCAAGCTGCGCCTGGTGGCGCGGAACGACGAGATCCTCGGCCAGGCCAGCACGGACGCGTCCGGCCACGCCCGCTTCGAACCCGGCCTGCTGCGGGGGGAGGGCGGAAACAAGCCCGCCCTGCTCATCGCCGAGGGGCCGGAGGGGGACTTCGCCTTCCTCGACCTGGCCCAGTCCCCCTTTGACCTGTCCGACCGGGGCGTCGCCGGCCGACCGGCGCCCGGGCCGGTGGACGTCTTCCTCACCACCGAGCGCGGCGTCTATCGCGCCGGGGAAACCGTCCAGATCACCGCCCTGGTCCGGGATGGCGCCGCCCGCGCCCTGACCGGCACCCCTCTCACCCTCAAGCTGCGCCGCCCCGACGGGGTCGAACACCTGCGCGTCCTGCTCCCGGATCAGGGCCTGGGCGGGCGGCACCTGGCCAGCGACCTCCCTCCCACCGCCATGCGCGGCACCTGGCGCGCCGCCCTGCACGCCGATCCGGAGGCCCCGCCCCTGGCGGAGCAGCCTTTCCTGGTGGAAGACTTCGAGCCCGAGCGCCTGGCCTTCGAGCCCAGCCTGGAGGCCACGGCCATCGACCCCGCCGCCCTCCCGGACCTCCAGTTGGAGGCCCGCTTCCTCTTCGGCGCCCCCGCCGCCGGGTTGGAGGTGGAGGGGGAGGTCCGCCTGGAGCAGACGGACCAGCTTGCCGCCTGGCCCGGCTACCGCTTTGGCCTGGCGGACGAGGCGTCCAATCCGGTCGGCACCGCCCTGCCGCCGACGCGCACCGACGCCGCCGGCCAGGCCCGCCTGGCCCTGGAACTGCCCCCCCTCGCGGGCGGCAGCAAGCCCAGCCTCGCCCGGATCGCGGTCCGCGTCCTGGAGGGCGGTGGCCGCCCGGTGGAGCGGACCCTGGAGCGTCCCGTCCTGGACGGCCGGCCGCGCCTGGGCATCAAGCCCCTGTTCGAGGGCGCGGTGGACGAGGGGGGCACCGCCGCCTTCGAGGTCATCGCCCTCGATCCCCAGGGCCGGCCCCTGTCACTCTCCGGCCTGCGCTGGACCCTGTCGCGGGTCACCACCAGCTTCCAGTGGTACCAATATGATGGCCGCTGGGACTACGAGCCCGTCACCCGCCGCGAGCGGGTGGCCAGCGGCGATCTGGATCTGAGCGCCGGGACCCCGGGCCGGATCCAGGCCCCGGTGGGTTGGGGCGGTTATGAACTGGCGGTCACCGCGCCGGAAACGGTGGGCAGTGGCGGCATGGGCGCACCTGCTGATCCAGGAACCGGCAGTACCTCCCGGCCGGGGGCACAGGGTGGTGGCGTGCCAGTCTCGATCCCCGCCAGCCTCACCTTCGAGGCCGGCTGGTACCTGGCGCCCAAGGACATCGATACCCCGGACATCCTCAAGGTCTCACTGGATAAGCCTGGCTATGGGGTGGGGGAAAAGGCCCGGGCCCACCTGGAGGCCCGCTTCCCCGGCACCGCCCTGGTCCTGGCCTTGGGGGACCGGCTGCTGTCCCTCCAGGAGGTTCAGGTCCCCGCCGGTGGGACGACGGTGGAGATCCCGGTCACCGCCGACTGGGGGGCCGGGGCCTATGTCACCGCCCTCCTCTACCGGCCCATGGACCTGGCCGCCAAGCGCATGCCCGGCCGGGCCATCGGCCTGGCCTGGGCGGCGGTAGACCCGGGCGAGCGCCAGTTGCGGGTGCAGGTCGCGCCCACCGGCCCGGTGGCGCCCCGCCAATCGCTGGAGCTGGAGCTGTCCGTGCCCGGCCTGCCCGCCGGCGCCGAGGCCTTCGTCACCCTGGCGGCGGTGGACGTCGGCATCCTCAACCTCACCCGCTTCGCGCCGCCGGACCCGGACGCCTGGTACTTCGGCCAGCGTCGCCTCGGCATGGAGATCCGCGACCTCTACGGTCAGCTCATCGACCGCATGCAGGGCGCTCCGGGGGTGGTCCGCTCCGGCGGTGATGGCGGCCTGGTGCGTCTGGAAGGCCCGCCGCCCACCGAGGACCTGCTGGCCTTCCACTCCGGCATCCTGCGGCTGGACGCCCAGGGCAAGGCCCGGGTGCGCTTCAGCCCCAGCGACTTCAACGGCACCATCAAGCTCATGGCCATGGCCTGGACCGCCACCGGCGTGGGTCAGGCGGCCCAGGACCTGCTGATGCGCGATCCCATCGTCATCCAGGCCAGCCTGCCGCGCTTCCTCGCTCCGGGGGACGAATCCCGCGCCCTGCTGGAGCTGACCCACGTCAGCGGGCCGGCGGGACGGGTGACGGTCAGCCTGGAGACGGGATCGGATCAGCCCGTCGAGGTCTTGGCCCAGGCCGCCCAGCATGAACTGGAGCTGACCGCGGGCGGGCGCGCCCGCATCGAGGTGCCCCTCC
>SBFV01000181.1 GCA_006227775.1 Gammaproteobacteria bacterium
CCCCGCGCCCCTCCGGGACCAGGCTGATCCCGAGCCGGGCGCGATGGTGCACCGGGAGACCCAGGATGTCCTCACCGCCATAGCGAATGGTCCCGGAGGCCGCCGGGACCAGCCCCGCCAGGGCGCGCAGGGTCGTCGTCTTGCCGGCCCCATTGGCGCCGATGAGGCAGACCACCTCGCCCTCCTGCACCTCCAGATCCAGGCCCTTGACGGCGCGGATGCCGCCGTAGTGGACGGCCAGGCCCTTCACCTCCAGCAAACTCATGACGGCTGAGCCTCCGTCTCCCTCTCCGCCGCCGCAGCGGCCCCGGCGCCAAGATAGGCCTCGATCACCGCCGGGTCGCGCTGGACCTCGGCCGGCACGCCATCGGCAATCTTGCGTCCGTAGTCCAGCACCGCCACCCGGTCGCACAGGCACATCATCAGGCGCACGTCGTGCTCGATCAGCAACAGGGTCAGGCCGCGGGCGCGGATGGCCTCCAGCAGCCCCTGCAGGGCCTGGGTCTCGATGGGGTTCATCCCCGCCGCGGGTTCGTCCAGCGCCAGGAGCTTGGGTTCGGTGGCCAGGGCCCGGGCGATCTCCAGACGGCGCTGGTCGCCGTAAGGGAGAAAGCGGGCGAGTTCCCCGGCCCGGTCGGCGAGGCCCACGGCGTCGAGCAGCCCCATGGACCGGTCGCGGATGGAGCTCTCCTCGGCGCGGGTGCGCGGGCCGCGCAGGATGGCACCCAGGACCCCGGCGCGGGAGCGCACATGGCACCCGACCATGACATTCTCGATCACGCTCATGTTGGGGAAGAGGCGGATGTTCTGGAAGGTCCGCGCCACCCCCAGGGCCGCTACCGCATGGGGCTTGCGCCCGGTGAGCGGTGTCCCGCCTAGGTGGATGTCCCCGGAGGTCGGGTGGTAGAGCCCGGTGATGCAATTAAACAGGGTCGTCTTGCCGGCCCCGTTGGGTCCGATGAGGCCGAAGATCTCGCCGGTCTGGACCGTCAGGGACACATCGCTCAGGGCGGCGAGGCCGCCGAAGCGCTTGGTCACACCCGCGACCCGCAGCAGCGCTGGGTCGGATGGGGGGTTAGCGCTCGGCGTCATAGAGGGCCTCCTGCTCCTGGCGGACCTCGTCCGGGTTCTCTGGGTGCAATTCGCGCGCCCGTACCGGGGATGGCCAGAGCCCCTGGGGCCGGAACAGCATCACCAGCACCAGGGCGACGCCGAAGAGCAGCATGCGCAGATCGGAGGGGTCCACCACCACACGCCCGACCAGCTCCTGCTGGAGCGGGCCTATGTAGCGCAGCAGCTCCGGCAGCATCGTCAACAGCAGGGCGCCGAGGATGACCCCGGGGATGTGCCCCATGCCCCCCAGGACCACCATGCACAGGATCATGATGGACTCCATCAGCGTGAAGGACTCCGGGGACACAAAGCCCTGGAAGGCGGCGAAGAGCCCGCCCCCCAGGCCGCCAAAGGTGGCCCCCATGGCGAAGGCCAGGAGCTTGATGTTGCGGGTGTTGATGCCCATCGCCTCGGCGGCCACCTCGTCCTCGCGGATGGCGGCCCAGGCCCGCCCGATGCGCGACCCCTGGAGGCGGAAGGCGATGAAGATCACCAACAGGGTAAGGGCCAGGAACAGGTAATAGTGGGCATGGGCCCCGGAGATCTGGATCCCGAACAGATCCATGGGTTTGGTCAGGGCCGACCCCGCGATGGTCACGGGATCGACCATGTTGATCCCCTGGGGCCCGTTGGTGACGTTCACCGGGGCATTCAGATTGTTCAGGAAGATCCGGATGATCTCGCCGAAGCCCAGGGTGACGATGGCCAGGTAGTCCCCCCGCAGTCGCAGCGTTGGGGCCCCCAGCAGGACCCCGAACAGGCAGGCGATGCCCGCCCCGGTCGGGAGCAGGGCCCACCAGGGCAGATGAATGCCGAATTGGGGCGAGGCGAGGATGGCGTAGAAGTAGGCCCCCACGGCGTAGAAGGCGACATAGCCCAGGTCCAGGAGCCCGGCGTAGCCCACGACGATGTTGAGCCCCAGGGCCAGCATTACATAGAGCATGGCGAAGTCGAGGATACGCACCCAGGTCCGTCCCATGCCCGCCTCCACCACGAAGGGCAGCACGAGCAGCAGGGCCCCGAGGGCGAAGAAGGCAACCCGGGCGATGCGCGGGTCGCGGTAGATGCGTTCTGGCAGGAAATTGGTCATTTGCGGACGAATGAATTCCTCAGGCCCGATCCGGCACGCGCTCGCCCAGGAGCCCGGAGGGCCGGAAGACGAGGACCAGGATCAGGATGAAGAAGGCGAAGATGTCCTGGTAATGACTGCCCAGGAAGCCGCCGGTCAGGTCGCCGATGTAGCCCGCTCCCAGGCTCTCGATCACCCCCAGCAGCAGCCCACCCAGGAGCGCCCCGGGGATGTTGCCGATGCCCCCCAGGACCGCGGCGCTGAAGGCCTTGAGCCCAAGGATGAAGCCCATGTTGTAGTGGGCGATCCCGTAATAGGCGGCGATCAGAAGCCCCGCCACCGCCGCCAGGGCCGAACCCACGGCGAAGGTGGCGGCGATGACCCGGTTCACGTCCACCCCCATGAGCCCCGCCACCTCCCGGTTCTGGGCCGTGGCGCGCATGGCCCGGCCGAGGCGGGTGCGCCGCACCAGGACCAGGAGCCCCCCCATGGTCACCGCCGCCACCGCGACGATGAGGATCTGGACATTGGTGACGGTTGCCCCCGCGACTTCGTAGATCTGGATGTCCAACACGGGCGGGAAGGACAGGTACTGCCGACCCCAGACGATCATGGCCAGGTTCTGCAGGACGATGGAGACCCCGATGGCGGTGATCAGGGGGGCCAGCCGGGGGGCATTGCGTAACGGCCTGTAGGCGACGCGCTCCACCAGGACCCCGGTGCTCACACAGACCGCCACCGCGGCCGCCAAGGCCGAGAGCAAGGCCAGCGGCACTGGCACCCCCAGGGCGGCGAGGACCGCGAGCACGGTCACCGCCACCATGGCCCCCAACATGACGATCTCGCCGTGGGCGAAGTTGATCAGCTCAAGGATGCCGTAGACCATCGTGTAGCCCAAGGCCACCATGGCATAGAGGCTGCCCAGGATGAGACCGTTGAGGACTTGCTGGAGGAGGACGTCCATGGGCTCTGACTCGCTCGCTTACTTGGCCGGGGGCCCGCCGATGGTCTCCACCGCCTGCCACTTGCCGTCCTTGACCTGATAGAGGGTGACAGGGCCATCCTTGAGGTCGCCTTTGTCATCGAAGGCGATGGGCCCGATGACGCCGTCCACCTGGGTCTTGCCCAGTTCCGGCAGGTACTGGGCGGGCTCCGCCGAGCCGGCCCTGAGCATGGCCTGGATCAGTACCACGGCGGCATCATGGGAGAAGGGGGCATAGATCTGGACCTTGCCGAACTTTTCCCCGAAGCGCTTGGTGAAATCCGCCCCGCCGGGCATCTTCTCCAGGGGCAGCCCGGGTGAGGAGCCGATGGCCCCCTCGGCGCTGTTCCCTGCCAGCTTGAGGAACTCGGCGGACTGCATGCCGTCGCCGCCCATGAAATGGGTTTTCATCCCCAGGGTGCGCATCTGCCGGACCATGGGCGCGGCCTGGGGGTCCATGCCGCCGAAGACCACCACGTCGGGTTTCTTGGCCTTGATCGACGTCATGATGGCGGTGAAGTCGGTGGACTTGTCGGTGGTGTACTCGCGCCCCACCACCTCGCCGCCAGCGGCCTTGACCGCCTTGACCACCTCGTCGATCAGGCCCTGTCCGTAAGCGGTGCGATCATCCACGACGGCGACGCGCTTGCCCAGCTTGACCGCATACTGCCCCAGGGCCTTGCCCTGCTGCGAGTCGTTGGCCATGAGGCGGAAGGTGGTCTTGAAACCCTGATGGGTATAGGCCACCGCGGTGGAGGCCGGGGAGACCTGGGGGATGCCGTTGTCGGAGTAAATGCGCGAGGCCGGGATGGAGGCCCCGGAGTTGAGGTGGCCAACCACCCCCTTGGCCCCCTCGTCCACCAGCTTCTGGGCAACCACGGTAGCGGTCTTGGGATCGGCTTGGTCGTCTTCCGCCTGGAGGCTGAACTGGACCGGCTTGCCGCCGAGGCTGGGGTTGGTGGCGTTGATGGCGTCCACCGCCAGCCGGGCCCCGTTCTCGATGTCCTTGCCCAGGTGGGCCTGTGGGCCTGTCAGGGGGGCGACGACGCCGACCTTGATGGTCTCGACCGCGCCCACACCCATGGTGGCGGACGCGAGCATTGCCGCGATCAATAGCTTGGATCTCATGCCTTGGCTCCGAAAATGTCTTGACGAAAGGGGCGGGTGTCAGGCCCCGGGACGCGAGTCCGTCGGGGCAGGACCCCTGGGCCGAGCGCGATCTTACCAACAGTAGGGTCTGGGTGTGAGTGCCCTGCGTGGGCCCAGCCATGCCAGATGTGGCATCCTGTCCCATGACCTGGCCCTAAATGAGTCCCCGATGTTACCCCCTCCACCGCCCGTCCTTCTGATTCTCGGCACAGATGCCGCCGGCAAAGATTACGTCGCCGAGTTCCTGATCCGCCGCTGGCGAGCGGCCGGCCATCGCGTCGAGAAGCGCGCTGGCGGATTCGCGGCGCCGGCCGCCGATGCACGCTCCAGCAGCGAACGCAAGGGGCGCTGGGGCCGGTTTCAAGAGCGCGCCTTCCTGGAGCTGTTCCCGCTGCTACGTCCACTCCTGCCCGCCGTAGCCCGGCTCCTCCTGGCACGGGATCGGCGCCGCTTTCGGCCGTCGGCCATTCCGCTGGTGGTGGTCAGCCACACCGCGCTGCGGCTGCTGGCGCTTATTCTGGGGCAGCACCGCGAGGGGTGGGCCGTTCTCGCCAACCGCCCCGCTCTGGAATCTACCTTGCGCGCGCTGCCACCGCTCGGTACCAGGGTCTTGGTGCTCGACATCACCCACGCCACCCGCCGCCGGCGGATCGCCGCCCGCATTCGGTCTGGCACCGCCGATCCTTTCGACAACTACATGCTGGCCGACCCGGACCGCTCCGAGCACATCGAGCGTTGCCTGGTGGAAATAGCGACCCGCTACCTGAAGGCAGCCCTAATCGAGAACGACGACTTGGACGATGCAGCGCTCGAACGTGAACTCGAACGTGCGCTCGGCCGGCAAGCGCGGTTGCCATCGCCTTGAATCCTGAATCCCAAGTTGCCACCAAGGCATGCTGGCACCCAAAGCGCCGTTGCGCGCCGCCTCCTGCACTCAAGCCCGGGCCAACCACGCCGCAAGCCCGCTCGACCCCCTCCGAGACGGTCACCCCATGCCCGACCCTCACCGTCGGCTGCCGCGGGGCGCTTGCCGCGCACCTCTCGGCGATGCTAGCCTGAACCTGTACCGATCCACCTCCAGCCGCCCCCGCGGTCGAGCTTCCACGCCGCCCCTGGCCATGCCTTACGATGTCTTGAATTCAGGAGCCATGAACGAACACCTTAGACCAGATACCCCAGGCCCAGCCGCCGGTAGTTCCGTCGAGCACACCCGGGGAGCGGGCT
>SBFV01000173.1 GCA_006227775.1 Gammaproteobacteria bacterium
CCGGTAGCTGACGAGGACGACAGCGCCAGCCTGGCGGCCCGGGTCCTCACCCAGGAGCACCGCATCTATCCCCAAGTCGTGCGCTGGTTCGCCCAAGGCCGCCTGATGCTGGGGGACGATGACCTGCCCCGCCTGGACGGCCAACCCCTATTCCAACCCCTGCGGCTTGACCACCTGACATCCCAACACTTGACTTGAATCCTGTCACCACCTCCCCGCCCTCGACCCTACCGCATAATCTCCATGGCCCACGTGTTCCAACTCCACCTTCCCAATACCGGCTGGGTCCTCTTCGGTGAGTCAGAGGAGCCTGGCGTTGGTATTCGCCTTGGCCAGCATGGCTATGCCATTGACGGGTCCATCCTTATCGGCCCCATCCTGCATTCCGAGGCTGACGTGGACGCCACCGTCGATCGCCTGATCACCGAGCTGGAGAGCGTTCGCGCTCAGGCCAAACGGGAATTGCAACGGCTGGGCTGATGAGGCACGCGAGGGAAAGGCCGCTTGTCCTGGGCCCTGCGCATCCCCGCGCCTAGTTACTGGTCTTGGTCTGACCCTGTCCGGAGCCTACCGCGGCGGAGAACATTTTCTGGAACAGGTCCCAGGAGGCCAGGGAGCCCGCCAGATAGGGCTGAAAGAGCTTAAGGGGATCGTAACCTTCCGCTCCCTCCAACATCCGGGCGCGAATATCGTCTAGCATCTGCCGTTGGAAGGCCTCCACATCCGGCAGACCAAGCAGCTTACGCATCTCTTCCGGGGTGACGTCGATGTCAATTTTCACGTTCATGGGCGGTACTCGCGAGAACAGGGGGAGGGGGGTAAGGATAGGGACCATCACAGTAATCCCGGGTCCCAGCCGTCCGGTCCAACCTGGTTGATACCTACCATCAGACCAGCGTGGGCACCCCGGGACCTTGAATTCAGTGACGGACCATACGGGGGTGAGGCTGTTCGAGGGGGACCGGCTCATCGACGACCAGTCCCTGACGGACCCGCCGGCCAATGAGGACACAGGCGGCGCCAAAGGCCTTTTCGGCCTCGCGGGCGGTCCACTCCCATTCCATGGGCGAAGCGTTGGCGGGGATCTGCCAATGGGCGGTGGTCAGGATCTTGCCGATGGAGATCTCCAGGGTCCAGTCGTGCCAGACCGTGTCCGGGTCCTCGTCTTCATAGAAATCCTGCTCGACGAGGCGCACGTAGTTGCCAACCGCCCCATCCATGGAAATCAGATCGTTGACCACCAGTTTATCGTCCACGCAACTGGTATAGCCGGTATGAACGGCGGTGGCGGTGGCCATGAGAGAATGCATGAGCAGGGCCGGGGTCAGGCGGAGTGAGAGCGGACTGTCCCAGTCCGGCTCGGTGACTTCTTGTTCTTGCAACATCCCGTAACTCGATGGTCAAGTGGGGCCCCATCGTGGGGCGCGCGGGCCTGCGGCGGGGCCGCCGGCGCCATGCCGCAATGATGAACCATTCGACTCCGGAGGTAAAACCCATGTCCGCCTTATCCGACCCCGGCACCTGGAAAGGGGCTCCATCCCCATGAGGGTCGCGGTCTTCTCCGACGTTCAAGCCAATTATCCGGCCCTGGAGGCCTGCATAGCCCATATTCAGTCTTGGGGGCCAGATTTGGTTGTCATGGCAGGGGACCTCATCAACCGGGGACCCAGCAGTGACCTCTGCCTGCGGCGCTTCCAGGAATTGCGGCAAGGCGCGGGCTGGTTACCACTCCTCGGCAACCATGAGGTATGGGTTCTGCGGTGTGGCCGCGAGCCCCCACTGGACCCCATCGACGCCCGGCTACGTGCCCTGGCGGACTTCACCCATGACCAGATCGCCGGGACCGAGCACTGGCTGGCGGATTGGCCGGATCACCTCTGCTTCGAGGGTGAATGCAATCAAGGCTGGGTCCACGTCACCCATGGCACTCTTCTGAGCAACCGGGATGGCATCTCCCTGCGCACCCAGGATTCCGATCTACCCGCCCGGCTGCCAGCGGATATCGACCTCTTCGTGACGGGTCATACCCACCGGCCCCTGCTGCGGCACTTCGCCGGAATCGACATTCTCAACATCGGTTCCGTCGGCTCTCCCTTCGATGGGGATGTACGGGCCAGTTACGGTCAATTGGAATGGCGCGGCGGACGATGGCATACCGCCATCGTCCGCCTGGATTATGATCGCATCGCCGCGGAGCGGGCTTACGAGGATACGGGCTTTCTTGACCGCGGCGGCCCCTTGGCGCGCATCGTCTACGCTGAATGGCTGCTGGCCAGGCCCCTCATCAACGGCTGGCACCAGCGGTATGGGGAAGCCGTGCGCCGCGGTGACATCTGTCCCGACGCTGCGGTGAACCTCTACCTGGCCTCCCTCGGCTGACGGAGGCCAGGTGCCTGGACCTTGACTCAGCGTTTGTGAAGAAATCCCCTTTCTTCACGACCTCTGGCGCGGGATCTACTCGACAGTGATGATCTTCCTATTCATCGCTGAGGGGGTTTTCACGGCCTATCAGGGTTGCCGGGGTGGCATCCCACCTCAGGGCACCACCTGGGTCGTCCCGCCTGGGTCGGATGGTCACCACCGGCCAGTCTTGGCCAATCCCTCCTTGATTTCGGTCCACAACGCTTCATAGGCCCGGGTAACGGGATTGGACGGCGGCGTGTAGGCCGGTAGGGGCATGCGGTTGAGCCCCATACGTTCGACGTCGGAGGCATAAGGGATGCTGGCCTTGAGAAAGGTCGGAAAGCTTTCGGGCAGGGTCTCCATCAGATGGACATGCAGGTGCTTGCGACGATCCACCATGGAGAAGAAGGGCATGAGGTTGACCTTGCCCAAACCATCATGGCCCTCCAGGAACTCCTGGAGCTGATCGAGGGTGCGGGCGGAGAGGGTGGTCGGGATCATGGGTACCAGTAGGACGTGACTGGCGCGGAAGACGTTTTCCGACACTAGAGAGATGCTGGGGGGGCAATCGAGGAAGACATAGTCGTAGGCGATGCCCATGGGCGCGAGCAGTTTCTGGAGTTGCTTGGTCGGCCTTTTGTTTTCCTCCAGCACCAGGTCCATGTTGCGGTAGGAGAAGTCAGCCGGCAGCAGATCCAGGCTCTCGAAGTCAGTGCCCTTCACCAGGTCGTCGAGGTCCCGATGGCCGCTGACCAGTGCCCTGGTCCCGCCCCTGATCTTGGGCTTGACCCGAAAGTAGTAGGTAGCCGCACCCTGGGGGTCCAGGTCCCAGATCAGGGTCCGGTTGCCCTCCCGAGCGGACAGATAGGCCAAGTTGACCGCGGTCGCCGTCTTACCGACACCGCCCTTGATGTTATATGAGGCGATGATTTTCATGCGCCTTTCCTCTTCCGCTTGGGCGGGGTAAACAGCGAGGTGAAGAGGGCCTGGTGTTCTTCACTGTCGAAGGTCATGAAGATCTGGGCGAATTCTTCCCGCGCCCGGTGTTGATGCTCCAGCAGGTGACCGACCAGGACGCCCATGGTCAGCAGGGTGTCGGTGCTGGCATGAGTCTCGTCACGCATGCGTTGCGCCATGTCGCGCAGGTGGTCGGCCTGGACCGCCAGGTCCTGGAAATTGCCGAGGTTGTCGAGCAGGACCTTCATCAGCTTGACCAGTTGTCTGACTTCCTGCTTGGGGTAGAGGCTATCGAAAAATTCGATGAGATAGCGCAGCTTCTTGCAGCTTTTGCGCAATTCGTGCATGTCCTCTGGAGGTGAGGCCGGGGTGATGGCCCGCCCCTCCTTGCGCACGCGCTTGTACATGGTCCAAATACGTTCGTCCGCTACGGCCTTGACCGGACGCATGGCGTTAGGCACTACCGATCGTTCGGGTACCGGGGCCTCGAGGAAGGCGCGCCACTCGCGCAACAGGTCCCGGAAACGCTTGGAATCCAGATGCTCCACCAAAGCCTTCTGTTCGGCGCCATAATGGGCGTGGATAAAGTCGCGTAGGGGTTCGAAGTGGGGTCTGAGGGCCTCTGGCAGGCTCGCCTGATAATCGTTGAAGTCCAGCAGATAGACATCCAGGTCACGGACCGGTCCAGTGATCTCACCAAGCCAGCCAAAGGCTTCCTTGTTCCGTTCGACCAGGTCGGGTGCAAAGACGTCCTTGATCTGGGTCAGGGCCGAGCGGGTGCGGCGTATCGCTACGCGCAGGTCGTGCAGAAACTCGGAATCCAGGTTGGCACGAGTCCCCGGGATGTTATCCTCGATGGTATTGAGCAGATGGAGCAAAATTTCCTTGGCCGTGGCGTCGGCGCGCCGCTCGGGGTCCAGGCGGAAATCAAGTTGGGAACTGTAGTCGGCCGGCTTACGTCCAGCGGCGGCCAAGGCCTCCAGCAGGAGTTCGGTGCGACTGGTGGACAGGCCCAGATCCTCCTGGAGGAGGCGTTTCGTCTCCTGCAAATCGATCTCGTAGCCTTTGACGCCGTGCAGCCGCATGCGAGTGGAGATAGGTCCCCGGCGTTCGCGACCCTTATCCTCGTAGCGGTTCTGTTCCAGCTCCAGACGAACTACGGTTTTATCATCCTCATTGAGGAGACGCCAGGTGGTGATACGGGTATGCACCTCGAGCAGGGGAAGCAGGCGGCGTATACCCACCAGGCTTGCCAGGCGACTGGCTTCCGGTCCCGGCGGAAGATCGGCGGCAAAACCCGGATCACGGTCGATGTTCCAGGTCAGGTCCGGGGAATCCCCCCGGAGACTGCGCCAGATCAACTCCCGCCGACTTCCGTCGCTACGTTCCTCGAGAACGGTGCCCGCATGGTACAGGCTCCAATCGAAGGTATCGTGGAAGCGTCGGAGCAAATCACGGGGCTCATCTTCGGCAATTTCATAGTGCCCCACAAAGGCATCCTTGATGCCTTGGAGATCGGTCCCGTCCGGAACCAGATAGGCCTGATCGAATTCGTTCATCGATGGATATGTCGTCCTCTTAGGTTAGGTTGTTATGATTGAATGCACTCGCCAGTTGCTTTTGCCCTGCTCTGTCCGGCCCCGCTGGATCGTTGGGGTAGCCAGACGCCACTCCCCCTTGGTGCCTCGTCGTAAACCGCTAGACGGGGATCTGGGATGAAGTCCGTCCTAACTGTCCTGAGGGCGCGCGCCACACCCCAGAAAAGGAAAGGCTTTGCCATGACTTTCACGCTAACTGATCGGCGTCCGTCGCTGGACACTTCCCACCGTGGAGAGTCTTTGGCCCTTCTCGAGGATACCCGGTTGCGGTATGGCAACCTGGAGGAACCATCCCTTCAACTGGCCAACTGTCATGATCTTGATTTTCAACGGACACGATGTTACGCGACTTTTGCCCCGGCTGCCAGATGACCCCTCCGCGCTCTGAGTTCCTCTCCGTCCGCGTGCAAACCATCGCCACTAACCGCGGCCCCCAATGACCGACTGGATGCGAACCGTCGTCCTCATGTCAGCCGCGCATCAGGTCAAGAATCATGTTTCCTCACCCCCGTAAACGCTTCGGTCAACACTTTCTCCAGGACC
>SBFV01000440.1 GCA_006227775.1 Gammaproteobacteria bacterium
CCCCCTCGTGGGGGAGGGGCCGGGGGAGAGGGGGGCAGTCAGTCGTGGCACCATCAGAGTATCTTATCCAGCCCCTTGACCGTGAAGTTGAGGGAATCGGTCGGACAGATATCGACGCACAGGCCGCAGCGGGTACAGTCGGCGCCGATGTCCGTCAGCACCGTCCGCGCCCGGCCGCGGATGGTGACATCCAGGACATGGGGCACCATGCAGATGGCGCGGCAGTCACCCTCATGATGGCAATCCTTGACGCTGTACTGCACCCGCACTGGCGACAGGACCCCCACTAGGCCGTAGGTGATGCCGATGGGACAGACATAGCGGCACCAGGCGCGGCGGGAGACGAAGATCTCGAACAGCAGCAGGGCCAGCACCCAGAGCAGGGCCAGGCCGGGGCCATAGATGAGGGCGCG
Source organism: Gammaproteobacteria bacterium (assembly GCA_006227775.1). Taxonomy (GTDB): domain Bacteria; phylum Pseudomonadota; class Gammaproteobacteria; order Chromatiales; family Chromatiaceae; genus M0108. Next base: position 414 of record SBFV01000440.1, read on the forward strand.
GCTGAGGATGCCGGTCGGGGAGATGGTCTCGAAGAGGGTGTAGCCGGTCACCACCGTCAGCACCACGAAGAGCAGATAGAACCAGAGGCGGCCCATGCGGTGGAACTTGATGTCCCTGGCCCAGTTGCGCTTGGCCAGCCAGAGATGGATCTTTTCCGCCCCTTCCGCCAGGAGGTGATAGGGGCAGGCCCAGGAACAGAAGGTGCGCCCACCCAGCAGCAACCACAGGATGAAGACCGTCACCGTGCCGATGACCAGGTTCAGGACCACATGCTGGTAGGCCAGGATCACCTGAAGCGCCGAGTTGAGATCGGCCAGGTGAAAACCGACCAGGCGCGAGGCGGTGAGTGCACCCTCCAGGAGTTGGACATCGAAATAATAGGAGACGACGAAGAGCAGGTTGGCGATGATCAGGGTCACCCAGCGGCGGTTACGCCATTTATGACGATCCGCGGCCAGGGCGCGTCCGGCTTCCGCGGCACGGAGCCCGTCCTTGGTCAGTTTTTCCTTACGCTTTTCCGTCATGATCGCGACCACCTCGGGCTGGCGGTCCGCGGGGCCGGGCTTGACGGGGTCCAGACCGATGATCTGGCGCAGGGAATCGACGATGTAACTCATGGCGGCGACCTCAGACGGCGGGTGCCACGTTGGTGATGCGGTCGATGTCGATGACGATGGCGGCGGGTTCCACGGGGCAGATCATCTCGCAGACACCGCAGCCGACGCAGCCATCGAGAACGACGGGCAGGGCGCCACCCTTGGCCTGGGGTTCCAGGCGGATGGCGGCCCGGGGGGGGCACTGGTTGGCGTTGCCGGAGGGCGGCTTGCCCGCCGCGCACTGGGCGAGACGGATCTCAATGGGGCACTGACGCCGGCAGAGGTCGCAGAGGTCCAGGTCATAGGGCTGGTCGGCCACGAGGATCGGATTCCAGCGATCCACCTCGTCGTAACGCAGCTTGCCGGTAAAGTCGGGGCCACGGGCCTGGCCGTTGAAGCCCTGGCCCAGGACCGCCAGGCAGGCCTCGGGGCGGGCGAGTCGCGCCAGCCCCATGCGCGCCTGGGCGGGATAGTCGATGTCGTGGGTCAGGGCCCCGGTGGGGCAGGCGAGGACGCACTGCAGGCCGTCGCAGGAGAAGTCGCAGGCCTGGTCCCGCGCCTGGATGTAGGGGGTACCGACCCCGACCCCATCGACCAAATCCGCGAGATGGATGGCCTCCACCGGGCACACCTGGACGCACTGGCCGCATTTGATGCAGGCGGCGAGGAATTCCTGCTCCTGAAGCCGGTCCTTGATGGCCCCCGGCGGGCGCAATCGGGCCTGGGCCTGGCCGATCAGGGGGATCATGCCCGCCAGGGTCGCCCCCAGAATGCCAAGGCCGAGGACGCTGGTGCGGATAAATTCCCGGCGACTCTGCTCACGCCGCTTGGGGGTGACGGTCGGGCGGGGTCGGGATGCTGCCATGGCTAACTACTCGGGGTGTGCGTCGGTCGGATGGGTCACTCGCGGCCGAGGGATTGGCGCAGGGCCTGCAGGGCGTCGTAACCACCGCCAGCGGGGGCGGAGCTGTCAGCGGAGGACCCAGCGGAGGCGGGGGCGGGGATGGAACTGCCCGCGGCGACCGTGGTGGGGGCGTAGGCCCGGCCAGGGGTGGATGTGGCGGCCGGTGCTTCGCCCTCGTCTTCATACTCATCGTCCGCGTAGTCTTCATCCTCATCCATGACGATCCCCTGGGACTTGGGGGCATGGCGGGCGAGGGTGGCGAGGATGTCGATGGGGGTGTCCGCGGTGCGGATCGGTCGCTCGTCGCGGGCCAGGAGTTTGGGTTCGCTCAGGGGGGCCAGGCGCTCCAGGAAGTCGATGACCTCCAGCATGGGCGAGCCCTTGAAGAACTGGGCCTCCGGCAGGTCCATCCACAGGCGGTCGGCGTAGGCGTATTGCTCCAGGGGGGTGTCACCGATGCCGTCGCCATCCCGGTCGAAGCCCTCGTACTCGTCCCAGTAGTTGCCTTCCCAGGAATTGAAGGTCGCGCCCTTGCCGGCGCCGCCTTCGAGGACGGTGGGGGTGATGTTCCCCTCGAAGCGGTTGGCGACGAAGATGTTGCCGTCCCGCCCCGGCAGCCAGCGCACACCCACGGCGTTGAAGGCGATGAGGTTGTCGGTGAAGCGGTTGGTGGTGCCGGGCTGGTAGGGCGAGAGGTCGAGATAAATGCCGGTGGCGCTGTAGAGGACCTTGTTGCCGGTGATCTCCACGTCGGAGGAGTCCTTGAAGCCGATTCCGACGCCGGTGGGCCCGGAGGCGTTGACGATGGTGTTGTTGCGCAGGATGACGCCATCGCTGTACATGACGAAGATGCCGACGCTGTTGTCCTCGTAGAAATTGTCTTCCACCAAGTTGACGTGGGAATACATGAAGTGCAAAGAGTAGCGGCCCCCGCGGGCGTCGTTGCGGGCGATGACGTTGTCCTTGGAGTACCAGACCACCGTGTCCCGGGAGTCACGGATGACGTTGTCCGTCGCCTGGTTGTTGTAGCTGTACCAGAAGCGGATGGCGTCACCGCGGATGCCCAGATCCACCGGCTTGGAGGCGATGCGGTTGCGGCGGATGATGTTGTTGCTCGACTGCTGCAGGTCGATGCCGAACAGGCAGTGGTCGATGACGTTGTCCTTGATGACGTTGAAGTTGCCCCGCACCTGAAGGCCCGCGTCGATGTCGTTGTGGGAATCACCGGAGTTGGTCAGGCGCAGGTTCTTCAGGGTGGCGCCGTCGGTCTGGAGCAGGATGACGGTGCCCTTGCCCCCGCCGTCGATGACCACCTGGTCGCGGCCATCGAGGGTCAGGGGCTTGTCGATCACCAGGGGGCCGGCATAGGTGCCGGGTTCCGGGGCCAGGGTGTCACCCGGCTTGGCCGCGTCCACCAGGAGCTGGAGCGAGGCCGGGGCGGGCTGGTCTCCCTGGCAAATCAGGGGCAGGACCAGTCCCGCGACCGCGACCAGGCGCGGTAAGGGGTTCACCGTGCCTCCCGCAACTCCTTGCGTCTGATCAGGGCCAGGATCGCCAGCACCACGGATAACAGCACCATGAGCCCGAAGCCCGTGTAGGGATAGGAATGGGTGGAGAACTGCGCCACCTTGCCATCCCCGAAGACCGTGGGCATGAAGGGCTTGACGGTAAAGGCCCCCATATCGTTGAGGGTATGGCCGTACCACCAGAGCCAGGCGGCGTAGTCGATAATGAAGAAGAGGGGCAAGGCTAGTGGGGCCAGGACCAGCAGCCAGAAGAGGAGGCCGGCCCCTTTGTAGGCCCCCCACAGCAACAGCAGCATGGCCCCGACCATGATCCAGAAGAAGGCGTGGGTGGCCACCGCCATCCCCCGCACCATGGGGGCGATCATGACCGGATCGTTGAAATAACGCCCCAGGCTGGTCTCGTAGTGCCAGAGCAGCGTCTGGATGCCGCTCCCGCTCCATTCCTGGCGTTGCTCCGGGGGCCGTCGTTCCTGGGTCTTCTCGAAGCGGCTCTCCAGGCTCTCGATCAGAACCTCTTTTGGCGACTCGCGGTCCGCGTTGGTCCGGTCAGCCGTCCCGTCGGGGGCGGGGGTGGCGGGCTCCCCCAGTTCGGCCCGCATCCGGGCCAGCAGGGCCTCCGCGGCGGAGACCCTGGGCGCCTCCTTCTCCATGCCACCCTCCTGGTCCAGGGCGGTGACCAGGGCCGTCAGATAGCCCAGGTTCTGGTACTCGAGCCCGTCCTCGCCGTACATGGTGAGACCCATCCAGCCCAGGATGCCGGCGAACCCGAGGCCCATGACGATCAGCCGGGCCGCGGTCCTGGGGATGGCGAATCCCAGGACCATGACCCCCAGCAGGCTGATGATGAAGGGGGAGAAGGCCCGTTCCACCACGCCGCCGGCGGCGATGGGATACATACCGACGTAGTGATTGATGGTGTCCATTTCATGCACGCAGTCCAGCGCTTCTTCCTCATGGATCTCCGCCTTCTCGACCTTCTGGCAGCCGTTGAAGACGCCGTTCATGTGGAAGTGGATGCGCACCCCGTCAGGGAAGGACTCGGGCGGGTAGTTGGGCGCGGTGAGGGAGACCCACCAGATGGGGGAGTAATAGATGGCTGCCAGCAACCCGATGGCCACCAGGGCCAGAAGACCAGCCAGCAGGCCTCGGGTAGCATGTGTCTGCGCGTTCATCGTCGGTACCGCCAATTTCTGATGAAGGCTGGATCGGCCCCCGGACCTGGCCGGGGGACCGAAGGGAAGGCCGGCCACCGCGGTGGCTGACCGGGTCACGGGCGGATTTACGCCGCCCGCGACCTGAGGGTGGCGAGGCTCTCGCCCTGGGCCCGGTCGGCTTACTCGAAGTCCGGGTTCTTCCAATCGATGGACTCGGCCAGCAACTCCTTGGGTGGTTTGAGCCGTGAGGTGTAGTCGCTCACCGCCAGCACGTCGCGCGCCGAAAAGTTTTTGACCTGCTCGACCATGTCCGGGTTGGCGTTACGGCGCTTGCCGTTTTTGATCTCGCCGAACTGGCGTACGATGTAGTTGTAGTGCTGGCCGTGGACCCGGGGATAGTATTTGTCGTTATCGCCCTCGCCGTTGGGGCCATGGCAGCGGACGCAGTTTTCCTCGTACAGTTTTTTACCATGCTCCAGGTCGTCACCCGGGCCGACACCATTCTTGGGTGTCATGGGCAGTTTGGCCATGTAGGCGACCACGTCCGCCAGGGCCTGGGCGCCGCCGATCTGGGAGGGCAGGGCGAAGGGATACATGGTGGGGTTGTCGCGGTTGCCGGCGCGGATGTCGGCCAACTGCTTGATGATGACATTGTGGTGCTGGCCAGCCAATTGCGGGAAGGTGCCGTCATCCAGGCCCCAGCCCTCCGGCAGGTGGCAGGCGGCGCACACCTCGTAGACATCACGGCCATTTTCGGCATTGCCCTGGAGATGGAGAGCCTCATCCTGTTCGCCACCGCCTTCGTTCCAGGCTAGGGCGGCCCCCGAAAGACTGACGGCGATGGCCGCAACGGCCAGGCGAAGCGTCA
>SBFV01000403.1 GCA_006227775.1 Gammaproteobacteria bacterium
CCCCATAGACGGGGTCGAAGCCGTCCTCGGCCAGCTTGTCGAGCACGGCCTCGTCCACTTCCACCTGGACTTGCCGCGCGGCCAGGCGGTGGATCAGTTCATCGACGAAGATGGTGGCGATGCGCCGCACCTCCGCTGGCTCCAGGTAATGGAAGACGATGACGTCGTCCAGGCGGTTCAAAAACTCCGGCTTGAAGAAGCGTTTGACCTCGTGCAGCACCAGGTCGCGCGCCTCCTGGTAGCTGGGGGTGGCGGACTGGATGAAACCGATGGGGCGCTTGTCCGGTGATAGCGCCTCCGTGCCCAGGTTGGAGGTGCCGATAAGGATGGTGTTGCGGAAGGACACCAGCCGCCCCTGGCCGTCGGTGAGGCGCCCGTCCTCCAGGATCTGCAGCAGCATGTTGAAGACGTCGGGGTGGGCCTTCTCCACCTCGTCCAGCAGCACCACCGTGTAAGGGTTGCGCCGCACCCGCTCGGTGAGCTGGCCGCCCTCGCCATAGCCGATGTAGCCCGGCGGGGCGCCGATCATCTTGGAGACCTCGTGGCGCTCCATGTACTCGGACATGTCCAGGCGCACCACCCGCGACTCGTCGTCGAGCAGGAAGGCGGCCAGGGCGCGGGCCAGCTCGGTCTTGCCGACGCCGGTGGGGCCGAGGAAGAGGAAGGAGCCGATGGGCCGTCGGGCCGAGCCGATGCCGGCGCGGTTGCGGCGGATGGCGTCGGCCACGGCGCGCACGGCGTCGTCCTGGCCGACGATGCGCCGGTGCAGTTCCTCCTCCATGCGCGCCAGCTTGTCAGCCTCGGCCTCCACCATGCGCGCCACCGGGATCCCGGTCCAGCGCGACACCACCTTGGCGATGTCCTCGGCGCGCACGTCCTGGTCCTCCCCGGCCCGCTCCCGCTCCCAGGCCTGGCGGTCGTGGGCCAGTGTCTCCTCCAGGGCGAGGATGTCCATCTGCTGGCGGGCGGCGCCCTCGAAGTCCTGGGCGTTGAAGGCGGCGGTCTTGTCGCGCAGCAGGCGCTGGCGCTCCTGCTCCTTGTCGCGGATGGGGGCGGGGACCGAGATCAGGCGTAGGTGCTTGTGGGCGCCGGCCTCGTCCAGCAGGTCGATGGCCTTGTCCGGCAGGCGGCGGTCACTGATGTAGCGCTCGGCGAGCTGAGCGGCGGCATCCAGGGCGTCCGGGGCATAGTGGATCTGATGGTGCTGCTCGTAGCGCGGGGCCAGGCCCTGGAGGATTTGCAGGGTCTCGGCGGCGCTGGGCTCGCGCACCAGGATGGGGTGAAAGCGCCGCTCCAGGGCCTTGTCGGTCTCGACGAAGCGGTGGTACTCGTCCAGGGTGTCGGCGCCGATGACCTGAAGGCTGCCCTGGGCCAGGGCGGTCTTGAGCAGGCTGGGGGCGTCCAGGCTACCGGAGCCGGCGCCGCCGCCGACGCCGACCACGGTATGCAGCTCGTCGATGAAGAGGATGACGCTGCCCTTGGCGGCGATGACCGCGTCGCGCACCGACTTGAGGCGCTCCTCGAACTCGCCGCGCATCTTGGCCCCGGCGATGAGATCGCCCATGTCCAGGGCCAGCAGGCGCTTGTTGAGCAGGGTATCCGGCACCTCGGCGTTGGCGATGCGCTGGGCCAGGCCCTCGACGATCACCGTCTTGCCCACCCCGGCCTCGCCGATCAGGGCCGGGTTGTTCTTCTTGCGCCGCGACAGGGTCTGGATGACCTGGGCGATCTCCTCCTCGCGGCCGATGACCGGGTCCAGGGCGTGCTGGCGCGCCAGTTCGGTGAGGTCGCGGGTGTAGCGCTCCAGGGGGTCCGGTTCCGATTCCGCCTCCTCGGAATTCATGTTGCGCCCGTGGCGAATCTCCTGCAGGGCCGCGCGGGCCTGGTCGTGGTTGAGGCCGGCCTCCCGCAGGCGCTCGGCGGCCCCGCCGCACTTGGGGTCGAACAGGGCAAGGAACAGGGTGCCGGTGGCGATGAAACTGTCACCGAGTTGCCGGGCCTCCTCTTGGGCGAGGCGGAACATCTCGGTGATGTCCGGGCTGACCAGGATCTGGTTGCCCTGGCGCGGCACCGCCTGCTGATAGTGCGACAAGATGGCCGCTCGCAGCCGGCTGACCGTTTCCGCCGCAGTGGGCACCAGTCGCTCCAGGACCCGCAGGGGCTCAGCATCCGGTTGGGCGAGGAGGGCGAGGAGGATGAAGTCGGTGGTCAGCAGGTTCTGCCGCAGGCCGACCAGTTCCGTCACCGCCAGCTCCAGGGTGCGGGCGACCTTTTTGGTGCTGAACTGGGCGTAGTTCTCGAAGACGGCCATGGTTTCTCCCGTTCAACCCGCGCCGGTCAACCCGCGGGGGGTCGCGATCGTGGCGACCCTGGAAATGCCTCCATGCCTTCTGGTTCCGGCGGGAAACCGGAGTGGGAAAGGACTAATTCCCCCATCGGACCGGAAAACCTGGGTGGATGCCGGCTAAGGAATGCGTCCATTTACAAGTTCCCGTTTTGTCCCCGGGGAGCTTGCTCAATGCGGGAAACCATGGATGGACGGATGCTCGCGATAGGTTGCCGACATCAACGGTGCTTTTTGCCCACGCTCTCCATGTGATTGATCCAAGCGCTGAACCAGCGCACGGGGGAGCCGTTGTAGTTGCGGCGTCCAGCGAAGGTGCCGAAGCACTTTTCGTCATTTCCGGCAAAGCGGGAGGAGCCTACAGCCAGGAGCCCCAGCGTCAGAAAGCTGATCAGGACGATGGCGCCGATCAGTAACCCGCCATGGAGCAGCCAATCGTGACGCAGCCAGGTGGAGATGTCCCGATAGTAAGCGACCGCCACCCAGATGGTGCCGAACAGGAGTACGACCGCCAGCAGGGAGAAGAAATCGGCAATGCGCTCGTGGGAACGGGAAAAACCCTTGATTTCTTTGCAGATGCTCATGAAAAGTGCCTCCTCGTAAGTCTTGTTGTCGCGGTGAGGGCGCCTGGACCCCGACGGCAAGGATAAGGGTTTGGGGGCGCTGGGGAAAGCGACTCAGGCGCCGATGGGGGTGGAGCGCCACAGCAGGAGCAGGCCCGTGATCAGGATGAGGCCGAAGGTCAGTCGCCGATAGTCATGAGGTCCCAGGTGCCGGTAGAGCCGTATACCCAGGTGGGTGCCCATGACTAAGAGGGGCAAGGACCAGAGGAACCAGATCAGGACCTGGTGGGTGATCAGCCCCCCCGCGGCCAGGGCCACCAGGGTGACGAGGTTGGAGAGGGCGAAAAAGAGGGCCAGGGTCGCCTTCTGCTGGTCCATTCCCCACTCCGGATGGGCGGCGACATGCAGGATGATGGGGGGACCACTGGTGCTGAAGGCAGCCCCTAGCGCCCCGGAGACCATCCCCAGGGTGAGGCGCCATTCCCGCAGCCAGCGGGAGCGAGGCTGGCGACCGGTCAGGGAGAGCAGGGCATAACCGGCGAGGAAGGCGCCGAGGGCGCCTAGCATAAGTGGCCCCGGCGCGCGGGTTAGGAGCGCCAGGCCCAATGGCGTACCCAGGACAAAGCCCCAGAGCAACCCCTTGACCCGGTCCATGCGGATGGCGCGGCGCAGGTGGAGGAGGACCTGCAAGGAGATCAGGGGGCTGAGGAGGGTGATGAGCGGAACCACCGTCTCCAGGGGCAGGAACAAGGCCAGCAGGGGCGCCGCCACCAGGCCGGAGCCGAAACCCGCCAGGCCCTGCACCAGGCCCCCCAGCAGGGCTATGCTGAGGATGGGCGCCAGCAGGGGATCGAGGAGGGGCGCGTTCAACTGGCTCTGGACGAAGGAGCCGAGGTCGGAACGGTCGAGCCCGACCGCCAGCCGGCGATCAAGGCTGAACCTCCGGGACCGGACCCGCATAAGGCGAGAGGGGTGCCGCCAGCGGGCTGGATGGGTCCAGTGCCTCCTGTTCCAGGGGGGCGAGACCCAGGGCCAGCCACTTTCTGGCCAGGTCGCCCGCGGCGCCCTCCGTGGCGCCGGTTTGGACCAGGGCGCGGAGTTCGTCCCGGGTCCAGCCGCGACCGAGTGGCCGGAAGCCGGGGTGGGGGGACGAACTGGAGCCAGGGCCCGTTGGGGAGCGGCGGCTAGCCTCAGGCATGACGCCTGCAACCTGGCCGCGCCTGACAAGGCTGGCCGCTTCCTCCGGATCGGGGATGGGGTCCGGGACCGTCATGAGATGGGGCAATACCCGGTGGTGGCCACAGGTGGCGGCGACCCGATCGTAGGTGCGAAGCCCGCCCAGATCCCGGTCGCCCCAGTGATAGCAAGGGCAATCCGCGGGCAGAACCTGATCCAGCCAGTTCAGGATGCGGACCAGGGCAGGGGCGGGATAACCGGCGGTGCAGATCACGACGCCATGGTCCTCGACCTCGCGAACCTGGCGCTGGAAGCTGGCCAGGTTTTCGATGGTCATCAGGTAGGGGACCTGGGTGTTGACCTGGATCCCCCTCACGGCATCGGGTGACAGGGCGACGAAGGGTCTCAGCGGTTGCAGGTCCCAGATCACGCCGTCGTAGTCCAAGACCAAGGGACCTTTGATGAAAAGGGGCGGTGGGAACTTCTCCAGCCCCAAGGCGCGGAAGAGGCCGGTGTCGTCCTCCCAAGAGGACCAGTCCGGATTGCGGCGCAGCAGGGTGCCGAGCGGGTCCAGCAGGGTATCGAGGGCCTTGGGGTCCCCCAGCAGATGGACGCCGAAGCAGCGCAGATCCAGCCCTTTCTGCTCTCCCGCGGCGACGGCGCGGGCCGCCTTGAAAAGATTGACGGCCCTGGCCGTATCGGCGCCGGGAATACGATAGGGGGCCCCGCCGCGGCGCCATTGGCGCAGGGCATCGGCATAGGCGTCGCGCAACCAGCCGGGGGCCTCGGTCATGAGGGATTCGAGCCCCTGGAGGATGGCCCGGGCCTGGGTGGCGGCCCGGGAGACCCCCAGCCAGGCCGCCAGTTGGTCCGGGTCGCGGATACGGATGCGTCGCAGATCCTGGGCGGCGGCACCACGGCCCCATTCCAGGGTCACGCCGCCGGCGGCCTGGGCACTCTCCAGCAGGGCGTGAAGGGCGTCGCCCTCGCCCAGGTCCCGGAGCGCGAAGTAGGCGTGGGCGGAGCGCTCCCCAATGGGAACCGAGTCCCGTCCGCCCCGGTCCACCTGGGCCAGTAGCTTGAGCAGCAGGGCCCGAGCGACCTGGGCGGGGGTTTCCCGGCTCATGGGGCAGACCGCGCCGGGATGATCTCCTGGAGGATCAGGTAATCGATGACGCGCGCGGCGAGTTGGTGCGGGGTCTCCTCACCGCCCGCCAGGATCAGTTCCGGGTGCAGGGGAGGCTCGTAGGGGTCGTCGATACCGGTAAAGCCCTTGATCTCGCCGGCGCGGGCCTTCTTGTAGAGCCCCTTGGGGTCGCGCCGCTCGCAGACCTCGATGGGGGTGTCGACAAAGACCTCA